>JABJOK010000012.1 GCA_018664365.1 Candidatus Peregrinibacteria bacterium
ATTGGCCAATAAATTCGATTGAAGCCTAATCTTCATATCCTCTTGGATATCTTTCTTTCCACCATGGTGGGCGGTTTTCTTTTGGCATTATGGCATCCCATCCATAATTGAGTACTGCTAAATCTGGGTCTGGGGCTCCGCTTTCGTCGACCCAAATTCCGTTTTTTTGTATTGTTTGTCCGTCTAACATGACTTCACCATTTTTGAGGAGTGTAGTTATATCCCAGTGAATCTTGCTTCTGTTTCCGTTGTCTACATTGACTGCTTGGCCCTTGTGCTCGGAGCGTTGGTGGCTTGAACCAAGTGCGAGATGGAAGCTTCCGCCAATTTTTTCTACTAAAAGAGCGTTTACTAGGTGTCTTCGTAGGTGTGGGTTTGTTCCAAATGCTATCTCTCCAACAAATTTTGCGCCATCGTCTGTTGATAAAATCATTTCAAGGGTGTCCTTGCCTTCTGAAGCATCAAAGTCCACAACTTTTCCATCTTTAAACTCTAAAGTAATATTTTTTATTATTGGAAAGGTTTTGTATTTGAAGGCCCCCTTTGTCTTTAAGGTTCCATTAACTTTTGTTTTTCCTGGAGCACTGAATACTTCTGACCCAGGAATGTTTTCTTCAGTTGTGCTGTTTATAAATGTGAATCCATCTATTTCAAAATCTAAGTTAGTGCCATCTTTATTTGTAATTTTTAGAGATTTCCCTTGGTTTAATTTTTCTATTAATTTTGCCTGTGCTTTTTCTATTGCCGCCCATGGTTGATCGCAGGATTCTAAAAAGAGTCTAAGGTATTTTTGATATGGGATACCATCTATTTCTGCATCTTTTTCTGTTGGCAATACTGTGAATGAGAAGCGGAGGTCTTCATCGCTTATCCTGCTAGATAGTTCTTTCTGGGCAGATTGATAAATTTGATTTCTTTCTGGCTCGAATTCTAGATACGGATTGCTGTGTGCTGCTAGTAGTGTTTTTGCGGGGGCATAGTGTCTACTTCTTTCTTCTCCAAGTGCTTGAAGACCCTCATCGCTAGCATTATTTATTAGAATTTGATTTGTTTCGTCGCTTGCAATATCTATGATGAAGTCTATTCCATTGGCGAGACATAACCTGGCTATTTCTTCTAAGACTTCTATGTTTCTTTTTGCTCCTGCAATAATAACTGCCTCTCCTGGTTTAATTTTTTGTCCTGCAAATATCATTTTTGCAAGATTTTGAATGAGGGAAGGATCAATGCCTAGCGTTTCAACATTTGTGAGAGAGTCGTTTGCAATCTGTAACAACTTGTCTCCATCTACTTCGACTGCAGAGATAGCCAGTCGGGTTAAGGTTCTAGCGCGATACGCTGCATCCATTTGTTCTCTTATTTCTAAAATACCTCCTTGTTGGACCTGGTTAAGCTTTTGAAGAACGTCTTCCACTGTATCTGAAATTTCTGTAGGAAGATTTTGCCTTTGTTCTTCAAGCTCTACTCTGATTTTGCTTACATCAATACCCATTGTAGTCGTCACAAATTTGATAGAGGGTAAAGATATCACTATGAGTTGGGGTGTCAATTTTTATATTTTTTACTATTAAGTTTGAAAAACCGTAAACACTCGCTAGAATAGGAATGATTTAACCTCTTTCCATGCCTACAAGTACTAAAAAGCCGGATATTGTACAGAATATCCAAAAATATTTCATTTTAGCCATTGTTGTCCTGTTGATAGTTACGATTTTTAAATTTATGGAGCCTTTATTAGGGACGCTTTTTATGGCGATTGTGATCGTTACTGGAGCGCATCCGCTTACAAAACTTTTAAAGAGTAAGCTGAGATTGCCATCAAGTTTAACGGCATTTTTGGTTATGCTTTTGATTATTGTTGTTGTCGTGATTCCGTTAACGTTCTTTATGTTTGCGATGGTTGGTCAGGCTGCTGATGCGTATGCAACAATTTCAGCCACTATTAACGAAATGATTAATAGCGACAAGGAGTTTTTGTCATTTTTGGAAAAGTATCCAACAATTCATGGATGGTTTGAGCAGGTTGTGGCCTATAATCCTGTTTCTACGCAGGATTTAGTTTCTGCGGTTGGTGATTTTGTAGGTAAAATAAGCAGCTTTCTTTTGGAGAATACAACAAACTTGTTAAAGAATTTGACCGTGATTGTTTTGAATATTGTAGTGTTCTTGATTGCACTTTTTTATCTCATTCGAGATGGAGAAAAGCTTGTGGACTATGCTAATGGGCTTTTGCCATTATCAAAAAAATATAGAAAAGAGCTTATTGTTAAGCTTTATAATTTAATGCATGCGATTATTTTTGGAATATTTGGGGCTGCACTTGCACAGGGACTATTTGTTGGAGTGGGGCTTGCGATTGTGGGTGTCGAGAATGCTGTTTTTTGGGGAGCAATTGCGGCTTTGTTGTCACCAGTTCCATATGTAGGAGTTGCTCTTGTGTGGGTTCCTTTTGCAATTGGACTTTTTGTTTCTCAGAGCTGGGGAATGGGGCTCTTCTTTGTTCTCTGGTGCCTGCTTCTTGTCACAAATATAGACAACATTATTAAGCCTTATTTGATTGGGTCAAAGTCACACTTGCATCCGTTTGCTGTACTTGTAGTGATGCTTGGAGGTGCGCTTGCATTTGGAGTTAGAGGACTCTTGTTTGGTCCGTTCATCCTTACTATTACCTTGGCGTTCTTACATATTTACAAACTGGAGTACAAGAAGGCATTAAGCAGTCCATTTGAAATGCGTGTCGCATCAAAGCCGTCATTGTTTTCGTTCTTGAGAAAAAAGCGAAAGTAAGTTTATTTGAGGAGGTGGATTAATCGGTGTTCTGTGAATGGTCCTGCTTTATCAATATCTATTCTTATTTGATCTGTTGTCGTGGGAATGGTTCTGTCTATAGTGACAACTCGAGGCCATCTTTCTTGAGGATTGTATGGCTCGGCTTTTTCAAGAATGGCTTTTAGTGTTTTTACACCTCTTTCTTGCCCCTCTTGAGCTTCTCGTTCTTTTGCAACTGCAAAGACTTGTTCACGTGTAGTGGTGATTATTATCAGGCCTGGTGAAACACCTTTGTTTAGAAATTTATTTAGAGTAAATCGGCGGTTTTTGCGGTAATTAAGGTCATGAGAGTCAATGATTGCGCCTTTTTTAGACTGTAGCCCCTTTTCTATGAAGAGTGTATGTCCTAAGGCAAGAACTAAAAGGTTTCTCATTGAAGGCTCAACCACCTCAAAAAAGAAATCTACCCCCTCCATTTGATCAATTTCTCGTAATCTTTGTACTATTGCATAGAAGTCGTGGCGGCCACTGATGTAATCGGTGTTTTCAATTATGGACATAGCCCTATCGAAAAGAGGGCGTAGGTGTTCAGTAAAAGCGTCTGCAAGGGGAATTAGCTGTTGCACTGTTGCACTTGCTGTGACTTTAACGGTTTCGTCTGGTGAGTCCATTTTTTCTGCAGCGTTATATAGAACGTCTGCAAAGTCTAATAGTTGGGGTGGGTAGTACTGTGCGTTGAGTGCTTCGAGCTCAAAGTCTCTTTCAATGTGCTCGTAGTTGAGAGATTCTGCTAGGGCTTTTGATATCGTTGTTTTCCCTGATCCTGGCAAGCCTGCAACGCACCAAATGTCGGGAGTATTCATAAAGGAGGTGTTAGTTCGGCTGATCAGTTATTCCCTCAGTTGGTCCCATGACTAATCCTGATTCTGCTATTCTTTCGCGGATAAGTTCTATTTCAGCATCTTGGCAGGCTGCAAGAAAGATTCTTTTTGCCAGGTCGGGTGCTAGATATGGTAAAAATGGAATTCTCTCCATTAGTTCATTGTTTTTTGGTAGGCCAGCATCTTCTACAATATTCATCGTTTTGAAAATAGTGAAAAAGATTACGTAGACTGCTTGAACTGAGTCTTCGGTTAATGGAGATTCTAAAAAGCCGTGTTTAAATAGTTTTGTAATAGTTTTAACAGCTTGTTCGTAGTAAAATATGAAAATTTCTTCATCTAGAGCATGGCCCTCTGATGCCCTTTTAAGCTCTTCTAATACTGCCTCGTCTTCAGGCTCATATTGCCGGTCGTGTCTTGCTGACTCTGCAATTCTTGCATAGGCTGATTTTTCTAGGATGTCTGACATATGGGGTTTTAAAGAGGGTGATTTTGCATAGAATTTTGCAAAATGTCAAGTCCTGGGCTATTTTCCTTTGACAATAAGCGGTTTTCGTATAAAATTGCTCTGCTTTTTACTAAATGAACTAATTATGGCAAAGGGAAAAAGTCAGTATTGTACTTGGTTTTGCGGGGAGTGTAACCGCGCTAACTATCTTTCTTATTACGACAAACGTCGTAATGATGAAATTGTGAAGGAGCTTAATAAATTCTGCCCAAAGTGTAGAAAGCACATTGTTCATAAAAGAAAAGATACTAAGAAGGCTAGCTAATTCTTTATTTTAGCTGATAAACATGTGTTTAGCAGATTTTTGCTAGGCAAATTTTGACTGCTTTGTTATAGTTGGCTCTGCCATTTTACGTAGGCCTATAGTGTTAATGGCTAGCACGTCGGTCTCCAAAACCGAAAGTCCGGGTTCGAGTCCTGGTGGGCCTGCCAGAATAGTCTCCAGCGGTTGACAGAAGCGCTTTTTTTACGTACAATCACCCTCTTGTAAATATTATTATGGAATCGCCAAAAGAGGGAGGAGTTAGGGGAATTGTCTTTGATTTTGCAGCTAAAATTGCTGGAAAGGCTATTGATCAGATTGAAAAAGGGGTTACTACGTGTGGGGAGAAGGTTTTTGAGATGAGATTTAACTTGGAGCCTGTTGGTTCTGAAGTTTTAGAGAGTTGGAGGCCTGAAATTGATTCTATTTATTATGCTGCAAGGGAGCGTGGACTTGAAGGAGTTCGTGAAATAGTAGGAGAGGATTTTTGTCATGAGGAGCATGATGCATTTGTTAAGGAGTACTTGAGATCTGGGCAGATGGATGATCAAAAGTGGAGACTTTTTGCAATTGGAATGTTTTATTTGAAGAATAAAAAGGCGGGATGGGATAATTTTGAAGACACCGTGAGGAAGGTGGTTATTGGTGGAGATTATTCTATGGAAAATTTCTTGGATCCAGAGGAGGCTGTTAACTGTCATGAGGTTGCGAATGTTGTTCAGCATATTGCAGGAAATCTTTACGGAATTGACGGAAAAGTTAGAATTGTGAGGCCTTATCATAGATGCTTTGTTACTGAAGACGGAGAAGTTGTTGATCCGATGGTGTTTCCGGCTTCTGGAGGTTTGTTCTTTAATGAAAAGGCATATTTTAGCTTTTTAGAACATGTAGATGTAAAAAGTGTGCTTAAAGGTGGAGGAGCTTTTTCTTAAACTATTATTATGGGAAGTATTGGACAATTAACTAGAACTGATGACGCAAGAGTCGATGCTCCTGATGGAAGGGCTCCTGTTATAAGATTTGACGAGGTAACTCATTTTGGAAGAGCGGAAAGATTGTATGACTTTGGTGCTCGCAAGACGCCTGAGGCATTTCGTGATGCTAAGGTTTTGGCAAATATTATTGATAATGGGCCTGGTAGATATGTTTCAAGAAATCATTTTTTGGTTTATCCACCTGCAATGACAGATATTGGGGGTTTTGGGGTTTGTGATTTGAATTCTATGAATGGAACTCGTGTTGATGGAAAACCGATTGACCAAGGAGTAGTAGAGCCTCTTGCAAATGGTGCAGTTGTTTCAGCAGGGACTATGGATGAGCCAGTTGAATTTATGTTTGAACAGTTATCTAATGACGCTTCTATTCATCATGCTTTGATGGTTGGTCATTCTGGCTGGAATTTGAAAGGACCGAGGGGAGACGTTAAGGACTTGATGGTAGAGCTTGAAAGGAGAGGGTTTGCTGGAAATGTTCGTGCTCTTTTAGAGAAACAGGCTACAGAGTCCAATATTATTGGAATTATTGATCATATAAAGGCACAAGCCTTAGATGAGGGAAGTTTTATTTTTCATTTTGCAGGACATGCAAGTAGGAGGGGAGAGCTTTGTATAAATTCTGACAGAATAGGTAGTGGTAGATTAGCTTCGAGTGATCTTTTTACAGCACTGAGAAACTTTAGGGGCAAGGTTCTCCTTATTTTAGATGGTTGTTATACTGATAGTTTTATTACCCATCAAGTACCACACAATGTTTCAATAATTGGCCACAGTGGCACTGCTAAAGAGGGGCCTGTTACTGAGAACGTAGCTGAAAACAGACCAATAAGAGGATATACCACAAGAGCCATAATAAAGGCTTTGCAGGAAAGTGTTCATAGAATACAGATTCCAGATTTAGTAGATAAGATAAAACAGGACTCAAGGGTTAAATGGCATCAGAGAGTTGTTCATCATAAACCAGCACGTACTGAAATTTGTTTCCAGAGCATGAATGTAGCGCCTAGGGATTAATCGCCCCAGATCATAGCTTTGATTGCTGGGTCGACCATTTCGTCTGACCAGAATGGGTCCCAGACTATTTCGGTGCAGACTTTTTTTATGTCTTTTTGTAGGAGCATTTTGTCTTCGACATCTGAGATTAGCTGTGGTCCTACCGGGCAGCTTGGAGTTGTTAGTGTCATTACGACTACTGCTGACCCGTCTTTGCGGACATCTATGTCATAAATCAATCCTAGGTCTACTAATCCAATATTAAGTTCAGGATCTATGACTTTGTTGAGTTCTTTCCAGTATGGTTCAGTTCTTTGGGCTTTAGGGCGTGGAAACTCTTTCTTTGCCTTGCTGGTTTTAGTCTTTTTTGCTGGCATTGTTGTGATTTTTTATAGCTTGTTGAGTTGTGGATAGGCCAAGAAGTGCGCATTTTATACGTCCTGGAGATATGTCGATTCCGAGCATCTTGTATATATCATCTGGCTTAAGTTTGTTTATTTCTTCTATGGATTTTCCTTTTAGGTAATCTGTGAGCATGGAGGTTGCGGCTTGGCTTATTGCGCAGCCTGCTCCGTTAAACGCAACCTCAGTGACGACACTGTTTTCTATCTTTAGTTCTATGCTGAGTGTGTCACCGCATTGTGGATTTTCCTCGTCGGCTTTGCAGGTAGGGGAGTCTATATGCCCTTTATTGTGAGGATTTTTGTAGTGGTCTAGAATTATTTCTGAGTATAGGTCCATATTTACTTACTTATGCGAATATTTTTATGCATTTTTTTAGTGCTTCAACTGTTCTATCGATGTCTTGCTTGTCGTTGTATACATATAGGCTTATTCTGGCCGTTGCAATCAGTCCAAGGTGTTTGTGAAGTGGGTCTGTGCAGTGTTTCCCGGCCCTTATAGCGATGTTTTCTGAATTCAGGGCTTCCGCTATGTCATGTGGATGAATTCCCTTGATAGTGAATGTTATTACAGGCCCTGCTTGATCTTCTGGTGGAGTAACTAATTTTATATCTTCTATTTTTGAAAGTTCTGAGATTGCGTATTTGTATAATTCTTTTTCGTGTTTTTGGATTTCGTTGAATGTGAGATCGGTTATGTAGTCGAGTGCTGACTTGAAAGCTACGACATCTGCGATATTTGAAGTTCCTGCCTCAAATTTTTGAGGAGGCTTTGCGAACTCTGCAGAATCTAGTTCAACTGCCGCAATCATGCTTCCACCGTACAGGAATGGTGGCATTTTTTTGAGAATAGATTGTCGTGCGTATAAGACTCCAACCCCTGTTGGACCAAGCATTTTGTGGCTTGAGAACGCAAGAAAGTCACAGTTTATTTTTTGAACATCTATTTGTTGATGGGCAGCTGTTTGAGCTGCATCGATTAGTACGTGTGCTCCGTGTTCTTTTGCTAAATTTGTAATTTCTTCAATTGGAGCAATGGTTCCAAGGACATTCGACATTCCAGTAATTGCTACCAGCTTTGTTTTTTCTGAAAGGAGTTTCTTGTATTCTTCAATATCTAGAGTTAGATCGTCTTTAATCGGAATAAATTTTAGATGTGCTCCTTTTTTCTTTGCTAAAAATTGCCAAGGAAGTAAGTTCGAGTGGTGTTCGATCATGCTAACTATAATTTCGTCTCCTTTTTGGACGTTCTTTTCTCCCCAAGTGTAAGCCACTAAGTTGATTGACTCTGTAGTGTTTCTTGTGAAAATTATCTCGGATTTTGAGGCAGCGTTTATGAATTTTTGAGTAGTTTCGCGAGCTCCCTCGTATAGAGCAGTAGCTTCTTCTGAGATGTCATAAATTCCTCGATGGATGTTTGCGTTAGTGTTTTCGTAAAAATTTGTAATCGCTTCTATTACTTGTTTTGGCTTTTGAGTTGTTGAAGCGTTATCTAGATACACCAAAGTTTTTCCGTTTTTTTCGCGGTTTAAAATTGGGAAATCTTTTTTTATTTGAGCTGGATCTATCATAGTTAGTTTATAGGTATTCTTCGATTTTGTTCATTATATAATTCTGAGCCTTCTTGTCTGGGATTTTATCTATTTCGGCTTCTAGGAATCCTTTTATAAGCATAGCTTGTCCTTCTTTTTTATCAATGCCTCGTGATTTAAGGTAGAAAACTAGATCTTCGTCGACTTGTCCGATTGTTGCTGCGTGTCCAGCTTTTACATCATCGGCCTCTATTTCTAAACAGGGGACGGTGTGAGTTTTTGCCTTATCAGAGAGCATCAGTGTGTGATGTGCGAGGTATGAGTTTGTGAGCTGAGCTTCTTTCCTAATATTTAGAGATCCTTTGTAATCTATCTCGGATTTGTCGAAAAGGGCGGATCGGATAGTGTAGTAGGCGTTTGTATTTGGTGTTTCATGAAGTGAAACTGTTTCGAATGGAAATTTTTCCTCCTTTTTCCCAATGATAATTGCTAAAAAATGAACCGTTGCGTTTTTTTCTTCAAAGTGAAATGTGAGTGTTTTCTTTTCTTCCCATCCTTTGTTTATTATTGCTACGTATCCCAAAGTTTCGCCTTTTTTAACGCGGATTGTCTTGTCCGGAATCTTGTCTGTGATGATGAGCTTGTAGTTGTCCATTAGTTTAGTTCGTTTTGGTTATCCGACAGAGCCTTCCATTTCTATTTCAAGTAGGCGATTTAGTTCAAGAGCGTATTCCATTGGGAGCTGCTTGATTATTGGCTTTGCGAAGCCGTTCACGATTGTTGAAGCAGCTTCCTCTTCTGTCATTCCGCGAGACATTAGGTAGAAGAGCTGCTCTTCTCCTATCTTTGAGACGGTTGCTTCGTGTGCTATTGCTACATCGTCTTGATCAATTTTCATTACTGGGTAGGTATCTGACCTGGATTCGTCGTCTAGTAAAAGTGCGTCACAGGCGATGTGGCTTTTTACATTGGAAGCTCCTTTGTTGACCTTTAGAAGTCCTCTATATGTTCCTCGTCCTCCATCTTTGCTGATTGATTTGGAAACAATAGTTGAGCTAGTGTTTGGAGCTGCATGGATTATTTTCGCGCCCGCGTCTTGGTGTTGATTCTTGCCTGAAAAGGCAAGAGATTGAACTTCTCCTCGGGCCCCTTTACCCATCAGATGAATTGCTGGGTACTTCATTGTTAATCCTGATCCAATGTTGCAGTCTAGCCAAAACATTTCTGCATTTTCATGTGCGTGAGCACGTTTTGTAACCAGGTTGTATATATTTTGCGACCAATTCTGTAGCGTTGTGTACTGAACACGAGCGTTCTTTTTTACAACAACCTCTACAACGGCTGCGTGAAGTGAATCTGTTGAATAAGTAGGAGCTGTACACCCTTCAATGTAGTGAACTGAGCTGCCTTCGTCTGCGATAATTAACGTTCTTTCAAACTGCCCCATGTTTTCTGCATTTATTCGGAAATAGGCCTGTAGTGGAAGCCCTACATGAACTCCCTTTGGAATGTAAATGAATGACCCTCCTGACCAAACAGCAGAGTTTAGTGCTGCAAACTTGTTGTCATTTGAGGGAATTATTTTCCCGAAGTGTTCTTTGAAAATTTCTGGATATTTTTGAAGTCCAACTTCTGTTGATTCAAAAATCACTCCCTTGTTTTTAAGTTCTTTTTTGAGTGAGTGATATACGACCTCTGACTCAAACTGAGCGCCTGTTCCTGCTAAAAACTCTCTTTCTGCCTGTGGAATTCCAAGTTTTTCAAAAGTATCCTTGATCTCCTCTGGTACATCCTCCCAATCAGTTTTTGGTTTATCTTGAGGCTGTAAGTAGTAGTGAATATTTGAAAAATCAATTTCGCTCAAATCTCCTCCCCACTCTGGCATTTCTTTTTCCAAAAAGACTTCGTATGCCTTCAATCTGAAATCTAGCATCCACTTTGGTTCATTTTTGCGCTTTGAAATTTCCTCCACAATGCTTCTATTTAGCCCTTTTGGAGTCTTGTATACGCTTTTACCGCCGGTTTTGAATCCATACTTATATTCACCGACTGTTTCTTCAATCTTCTTTTTAGTTTTCTTTGGTACAGCCATTATTTTATATATTTTTCGTATCCATTTTTTTCAAGATCGTGTGCCAGCTTTGGTCCACCTGATTTGAGTATTTTTCCATCAACCATAATGTGGACATGATCTGGATCGATATAATTTAATATTCTTTGGTAGTGAGTGATTATTAAAATCCCTGGATTTGTTTTCTTATGAATAGCTTTAATTCCTTTTGCTACTGACTTTAGTGCGTCTATGTCTAAGCCGGAATCTATTTCATCTAGGAGAGCGTATTTTGGTTCTAGAGTTGCCATTTGAACTATCTCGGCACGCTTCTTTTCTCCACCAGAAAAACCCTGATTAACCGATCTTCCAATAAATTTTTCATCCATCTTTAAAAGCTTTGTAGACGCTCTCATTTCTTCCATGAAATCAACTGGCCCGATCGGAGTCGAATCTTTGTCTTTTGCCTTTAAGTTCGCGTTTTTTGCCAGCCTGAGGAAGTTTCCAAAGGTAACTCCAGGAATTTCTAGTGGCTGCTGGAATGCTAGGAAAAGTCCTTCATTGGCCCTCTCGTTTGTATCTAGTTCTAATAGTTTTTTACCATCTAATTTTGCAGATCCTTTTGTGACCTCAAATTTTGGATGGCCCATAAGCACATTACATAGCGTACTTTTTCCTGAACCGTTTGGTCCCATGATTGTATGAATTTCGCCAGCTTTTATATTTAGGCTTAATCCTTTTAATATTTCTTTATCGCCAATTTTTGCGTGTAGATTTTTAATCTCAAGCATTTCTGAATTAATTTAAGAAAGTAATTTTTCGAGCGTCTGTTTTTTGAAGTAGTCTTCTAGGTCGTCATTAATTCTCTTTAGACCAGCCCTGATGTCGCAACAATCTTGTCGTGCGCAGTTGTGTTTTACGCAGGGAACAATTGCTATTGGACCTTCGAGAGCCTCAATAACCTCAATAATTGAGAGCTTTGTTGCATCTTTTTTTAGTACGTAGCCTCCGTATTTACCTCTTTCAGCTTTAATGAACCCAGCTTGCTGTAGAAGTCTTGCTACCTTTTGCAGAAAGGAAAATGAAAGTCCTTTTTCCTCAGAGATTGATTTAATAGACATGCTTTCGCCTTTTTTACATTTTGTTAAATAGGTTAGGAGCATAATCCCGTAATCAATTTTTTTGGTTAGATGTAGCGCTCCAGAGCTTTGACTTTTCTTTTTTGAACCCGGCGCAGTTGCGATTTTATTCATACTAGATTGGTCTTAATTGTGGTCATTAATGTAAATGAAATAGTGGCCTGTGTCAAAGCGATTCCCGTGCTTTTTGTAACACGTTTTAGTAGCATTGAGTTGTACGAGTCGTACTCCTAACCAAAATTTTATGATGCTAAAGAAAGTACTAGCTAAACTAGCACTGGGAGCTTTGATATTGTCTACTTTGACAATGGGAGCTTTTGCCGGTGCACCGTCCTATTTCACGGACGTGGAGCCTTATATTGATAACTATCAGGCAATTGATTACCTGCGTACCAACGACATTGTGATTGGCTACTCGGATCAGACCTATAAGCCTGACCAGAATATTAATAGGGCTGAGTTTTTGAAAATTGTAATGGAAATGTTGGAAATTGAACCGGGTGGAGAAGATTGTTTTGATGATGTGGCCGATGAATGGTTTGCTGAATATGTCTGTAAAGCTGAAGAAGATGGGATTATAGATGGTTATCCAAATGGAACATTTAAACCTGGTGATGAGATTGCCTTCGTAGAAGCTGCGAAAATCGTTGCTAATATTTTCTCTTTAGACATTGGTCAAACAGAGGGGAAGGAGTGGTTTTATGACTATGTAATGGCTTTAGAGGAGCAGTCAGTAGTTCCATATAATGTTGATAATTTTGACGATAAAATCACACGTGGAGATATGGCTGAAATGGTGTGGAGAATTGAAAACGAGGTGACTTATAAGATTTCAAATACCTATTCTAATATTGCTTCTGGAAAAGTTGCTAGTGAAAAAGGTGGAGAGCTTCAAACTTTTGAATCATGTACTGAGCTTACAAAGTATCTTGATGTAAATAAGGAGTCTTATTTTGCAGAGGGTGGAGCAATGGTTGATGATGACTGGGGATTTGAAGAAACTTCTGCGGAGCCATCTGCAGCAAAATCTGCTGATGAACTTGGTGGAAGTGCGGAAGATTATTCTTCAACTAATGTTCAGGTCTACGGTGTAGATGAGGCAGATATTTTGAAAAATGACGGGAAATACATTTATTACTTAAGAGATAACGCTCTTGAAATAATTTCTGCATATCCTCCTGAGTCAATGGAGGTTCTAGATTCTTTCGCCTTTGATGATGATCAGTTTTATGCCGACGAAATGTACATAGATGGAGATACGGCAGTTGTTATTGGAATTAGTTATAATTACGAAATTACAAAGGGAAATTATTATGGAGGAGAGACAAAGATGTACACATTGGACATAAGTGATAAATCCGATATTGAGGAGGATAGAGTGCTGACGTTCGCAGGATACTATAGTGATTCTCGAAAAATTGATGACACTGTTTACCTAATAATGAATCAGTATAATTACTACTGGGATGAGGTTGTCGCAGAAGAGGCTTTGCCTTATTACAAGGAGGGGGACAGCGAGCCAGAGGCGCTTGTTGGTTGTGCAGATATCAAATATGTTCCTGGTGCGATTAGCACGACAGATTACCTGATGGTTTCTGCGGTAGATATTGATACGAGCAGTGCAGATGTTGAAACGGAGGTTATCTTGGGATCGTATGGAACGGTTTATTCATCTACTGATAATCTTTATATAGCTGAACCAAGATATGATTATTGGTATTGGTATGAAGAGAGTGGAAGTGGTGAAGAGACATATATTCATAAATTTGAATTAAATGGGACTGACCTGAACTATGAAGGCGTGGGGGCTGTTCCTGGGAGCGTTGATGATCAGTTTTCAATGGATGAAGACGGTGATTACTTTAGGTTAGCGACAACTACTGGTGGATGGTGGTCTGATGATGGGCCAGAAAATAACGTCTATGTGCTTGATAAAGACCTAGAGGTAGTGGGAAGTGTTACTGGTCTTGCTCCGGGAGAAGAAATTTATTCAGCAAGATTTGTAGGTGATAGGCTTTATATGGTTACGTTTGAACAAATTGATCCGCTTTTTGTGATTGATTTGAGTACACCTAGTAGTCCTCATGTTCTTGGAAAATTAAAGATTCCTGGTGTTAGTGAATATCTACATCCATTAGACGAGGATCATATTATTGGATTCGGAAAGGAAACATTGTCAGAAGCCGAACTTGAAGAAGCAGGATGGTCTTGGTTCCAAGGACTAAAGCTTTCTCTGTTTGATGTAAGTGATGTTAATTCTCCTCGTGAGATCGATAAAGTTATAATTGGTGATAGGGGAAGTTCAAGTGAATTACTATGGAATCACAAGGCTCTTCTTCACAATGTTAAAGATGGATATATTGCATTCCCCGCTTTGGTTGCGGAAATTCCAGATGGAGTAAAAGAAGACCTAGATACAGCTTGGATTTATGGTGACTACACTTATCAGGGAGCCTATGTTTATGGTGTAGATACAACAGGATTCACTCTTAGAGGAAAGGTTTCTCACTATGACACAGATGAGTTGGGAGATGATTTTGATTATTATTATTCGTATGGTGAAAGCAAGGATGTAGAAAGAGTTCTTTACATTGGGGACTACATTTATTCAGTCTCTGATTACATGGTAAAGGCAAGTACAGAAACTGATGTGACAGAGGTTGATAGCGTACTTTGGGAATAAAGAGTCGTTGAAAATCCTAGAAGGGTCGTTCACAAATGGTGGGCGGCTCTTTTTATTTATCTGGAGGAAGGTTGTAGTAGTCGAATAGGTATGTCGCTATTTGGTTGAATACTGGAGCTGCTGTTGAAGACCCCCATTCGCTTGAACGAGGTCGATCGAATTTTATTAGGATTACAAATTGAGGATCGTCAACTGGTCCGAATCCAGCAAAACTTGTAATAGTTGTTCCACTTCCTGATAGGGCTACACCGTGTTTGTATGTTTGAGATGTACCGGTTTTTCCTCCAACATAATGATTATGAACTCCCCCAGCATTGGCCACTCCATTCTCGACTGAATTTGTTAGCATTTGTACCATTTTTGCAGAGGTGTCCTCAGATATTACTCTGCGTATTTCGTGAGGCTCTATAGAGGTTATTGTTTCGTTGTCATGCCTTACTTCTTCAACTATGTAAGGTTGCATTAGTACGCCCCCATTAACCACTGCGCTATATGCATTTGCAAGCTGGATCATGGTGACTGTCATACCTTGTCCGAAGGCATGAGTGGCAAGTTCTGACTCTGTCCAATCTTCAAAATAATCAATTTTCCCAATGGCTTCGCTATCAAATTCGATATCTGTACGATCAAGGAATCCAAATTTGTCTAGATAGCTATAAAACAAAGCTCCTCCCATTTTTTTTGCTATGAATGTCATTCCAGTATTCAGTGATTCTGCCAGAACAGTTGTCATATTTACGAGCCCAAAATATCCATCTGAGTTTTTTATTTCAAAATCGTATTCTTCACTATAAACATTCCAATCCACTCCTACTGGACCCACGTCATTATAGGTTGTGTTTGGTGTTATATCTCCATCATCGATTCCAATTGCCATCGCAATAGTTTTGAATACTGATCCTGGTTCGTATGGCCAGGAAACGATTTTATTATGATAAACCTCTGGTCCAACAAAGTTTTCGTATCGATAGTATCTAGAGTTTCCTTTTTCATCTTTTTCCTCAAAGACTTGGTATCTATCTAGAGTGATTTCATTTTTGTAGAAATAATAAATTCCTTCTTCATTTGAAGGAAAGAGGTTCTCAACTTCCTCAGGTGTGAAATTAATTTCTATTTTTTTAAACACTTCCCCGTAATTATTTGGGTCAAAACTTGGAGCGTGTGCCATCGCAATTATGGCTCCTGTTTGCGGATTTTGGACAATCACTTGGCCGCTATCTGCCTGGTATGCCCATACTGCGTGGCTAAGAATTTTTTCAACTTCTAGTTGAACTGATCTGTCGATTGTTAAGACAATATCATCTCCATCAACAGCTGGCTCAAGGACGCTGTCTCCCACAGTAATTTGGCGCCCGATAGAATCTCTTTTTGTTTGAAATTTACCTGCGACTCCTTGTAGATCAGTGTTGAACGAGCTTTCAATACCGTATTGGCCGACATTGTCCCTACTAACGTATCCAACAATGTTCGAAGCCAGGCTTCCTTCTGGATAGTAGCGGAAATATTCTTCTTGAAATCCGAGCCCTTTAAACATTTCGTCTTCATTTTCTTGGATCATCTCGGAGATAGCATCAGATGTGTCTGGATGGAGTCTTTTTTGTAAGACAACATATCTGTTTTCACCCTTTAAAATTTGAGAAAGTTTTTTACTAGGGATTTCTACGTAATCTGCTATTTCAGAGGCAACATAGCTCGGGTTTGATATTATCGGAGGATAGGCATAAACAACTTCTTCGATGACCTCGATTCCGCCAACATTTAGTGCTTTTAATTTTTCGCCCATATCTTTTTCCATGTCATCTCGAAGAATTACCTCTTCACGCTGTTTGGACCCCACTTTTTCTATTAATTCTGTGCGAAATTTTTCTTCAAGTTCAATGTCTGACAAAGGAGCAATAAGTTTGGCTATATCCTCTTCTGTCATATCTATAGGAATTTTTCTTGCTGCTTCATATATTCGTTCATTATCCGCAGCTTGTTCTTCTTCTAAATTGAAAATCAATGGAGCAAGCTTGTCTGCGATGTAGACGGGGTCTTTTACTAGAGCTGGATCTACGAATAGTCGGTTTAAGGTTGTGTTTGTTCCAAGTAAAAACTCTTCACCTGAGTGGTAATCTTTCATTACTATTTCACCTCTTTGTGCTGGAAGGTCTATGAATCCGTACTGCTCTCTAGTTGCTAGTTCTTCAAAATAGGAATGAGAAATGACTTGTAGATAGAACAATCTTGCAATAAGGGTGATCGTTATAAATGCACTTCCTACTATTAGGAAAGTGATTTTGTTGATATCTAGACCTCCTCTTCTGTTGACCATTTATAAAAAAATTAAGCCTTGGGATTATAACATGGATTTAATTATGCTATTATCAAGCTCGATATGTTTAGAAAAACTACTTTACAAAGCGGACTTCGTGTTGTGACAGAGCAGCTTAAAGGAACAAAAGCTGTGACGGTTCTTGTACTTGCTGGTGCGGGAAGTCGCTATGAAAATCACGAGCTTCGAGGTATTTCTCACTTTTTGGAGCACATGTTTTTTAAGGGAGCTGATAAGTACAGCAATACAAAGGAAGTTTCTGAGGCGATCGATGGAGTGGGAGGAGAGTTTAATGCTTTTACCGGAAAGGAATATGCTGGATATTATGTGAAAGTTTCTTCTGAAAGCGTTGAGCTTGCTTGTGACGTTCTTTCTGACATGCTTTTAAATTCAAAATTTGATCAAGAAGAGATAGAAAAAGAGCGTGGAGTTATTTTAGAGGAATACAATATGTATCAGGATACGCCGATGTATCAAATTGGCTGGAATTTTGAGAATTTAGTCTTTGGAGAGCAACCTCTTGGATGGGATCAGATAGGGACAAAAGAGCTCATTAAGTCGGTTAATCATGACGATTTCGTTAAGTATAAGAAAAAGCTATACACAGCAGATAATCTTGTAGTAGCTGTGGTAGGAAATATAGATAATGATGACGCTGTTTCATTAGTACAGAAATATTTTGATATTCCTGAAAGCAAGAAGGCTTATGACTTTGAACCTCTTAAAAAGATTGATGGAGGAAAGGTTTACTTAAAAGAGAAGAAGACAGAACAAGCTCATGTAGCGGTTGGATTTCCTGGATATGCTGAAGTTCATAAGGATCATTGGGCACTCAAGTTGTTGTCTGTTATTTTGGGAGGGAATATGAGTAGTAGGATGTTTTTGGGAGTGCGTGAAGCTAAAGGGCTAGCTTATTATATTCATACAACTACGGATAATTATATGGATGGGGGAGCAATTGTTACGAACGCTGGTGTTGATTTAAAACGTATCGATGAGGCGATTGAGGGAATTATTGAGCAATATAGACTGGTTAGAGATGAGGATATTCCTGCTGAGGAGTTAAAGAAGGCAAAGTCTTATTTGAAGGGTAAGATGGTTCTTAGTCTTGAAGATTCTGAAGAATTTGCTCATCTGCTTTCAAAGTATGAACTTTTACATGGAAAAGCTCGTTCTCCAGAAGAGATTATGAAGGCGATTGATGATGTAAAAATTTCTGATATAAAAAGGGTTGCTGAAGACCTTTTTGAGGAAGAAAAAATGAAAGTTGCAGTTATTGGTCCATACTCTGATGAGGAACATTTTAAGAAGATGCTGAAGTTTTAGATTTTGGCTTAGAGAGGTTGTCTTTTAGGCTTTTTTTTGGTATAATTTAGGGAAATAAAAAATAAAAACATGAATATTTTTAAAGAA
>JABJOK010000011.1 GCA_018664365.1 Candidatus Peregrinibacteria bacterium
GACTTTTGATACCTAAGATTATAAGAAACTTCCATCTTTGCGGCGGAAACCTAAGTGAAAAATATATTTGAAAGTCAACGATCGCTAATTTACCTGCTCATTTGGAATTTGTAAAGAAAAAATGCATACACTGCAACATTTACACCTCAATGGCAAGCATTGTAGGGCTTTAACAAGCGGTGTACAATTGTTTACCCGGCCTAAAAATGCTATAATACTCTGATATTTAAACCTACCTATGAAACGTATTCTAAAATACTCTCTCGTATTCCTAGTCGCTCTTGGAATTGTTGGAGTAACAAATCATTTGCAAAGTCAAAAAACAAACACCACTCAAGCTGAGACAGTTAAGTTTGAAGAGGAGATAACTTTAGATCCTCAGAAGATGGTATACCAGACGGGACTGCTAGCTCCATATAAGACGATGGACACATTTATTTCAGATGAAAAATCTGCAGATTTTGCGTTCACCTCGGTAGGAGGATCATGGGAAGAGGAAGAGCCTGAGGGAACAAATATTTTAAGCTATGTTCGTTTTAAAATAGGGAGTGATTGGAGTGAATGGTTAGAGCTTGAGGTTGAAGATGATCTCGTGGATCTAGATAAGAAATATGCATTTGCCTCTAGTAATCCTGCAGATGCGATGCAGTACAAATACGAGATGTATGGAGATGGTATCAGTAGACCATATATAAAAAACGTAGAGTGGACGTTTATTAATGCAATGGGAGGATCAGGAATAGAAGAAACTCCACAACCAATGTATTCATCAAACGCTGCAATTTCGAATGTGACACATCTTTCTTTAAGTAGAAACACATCAAACGTAAAAATAATTTCACGAAAGAACTGGGGTGCGAAGGAATCCTACAGGTACATGTCTAACAATGATGAGGACCCAATTTTGGCAGAAATAAGCAGTGAATATTATCAAAAATATAAAGATGAACTAACGTTTTCACGTGTTGTTAATGAAGATAAGGATGGAGATAAGTACGTATGGCCTCTTCAATATCCAGAAAAGGTAAAGAAGATAGTTGTTCACCATACTGCTACAACAAAAAATCTAGACAATCCCAAGCAGGCAATTAGGGACATATATTATTATCACGCAGTAACAAGAGGTTGGGGTGATATTGGTTATAACTATGTCATTGATCCTGATGGGAAGGTATATGAAGGAAGATATGGAGGAGAAGGAGTTATAGGAGCTCACGCCGGTGGAGCTAATAATGGTTCAGTCGGAATTGCACTTCTTGGTAATTTTCAAGATAGCAATGTCCCTCAAAAAGCCTTCGATTCACTTGGAGAGCTAGTTGCGGAGAAATCAAATATTCATGGAATAAATCCAAATGGGAAAAGCAGTTTTAGAGGCACAAGAAGTTCAAATGTAATTGGGCACAAGGATGTAGCAGCAACAAGCTGCCCTGGGGATTATATGTACGACAAGCTGACTTTACTAAGATCTCTTGCAGTTAAATATCAGAAAAATGAAAAGGAAAAATATAAAATTGATTATGACTTTATAGATGAATCAGAACTCTTTTACATTGAGATGAATCCAAATCAAAAGCAGAAGTTTACTGTGAAGCTTGAAAATATCGGTAAGAAAAACTGGGGAAGCGGAACGTATCTATTAGTAGATGATAATCCTGAATTTAGTGGTGTAATTGATTTTCCAGATAAGGATGGAACAGTTTTGGCTAAAATGAAAGAATCCTCAGTAAAACCTGGGAAGACAGGAACATTTACATTCGAGATCGAATCAGGAAAGACTCCTGACTCAGCAACCTTGTACCTAGCAATAATGTACAACGGCACACTAAAGAGTCTTGATTACGTAATAGTTCCAATGTCTGTGAATCAGGCATCTTATTCATACAAGTTAGTTGATAGTAAGTATCCATCAAAAACAATGGATAAAGAGAAGTCATTCAAAGGTTGGGTGAAGCTAAAAAACACAGGAAGCATCACGTGGACCAAGGACAATATCGTGCTTAAGTCAGATCATGACCAAGGGCACACTAATGTTTTCACAGACTCAGACATCGTTGGTAAATTGAAGGACAAAGAAGTGGAACCAGGAGAAACTGGTACATTCAACTTAATCCTGAAAGCTCCATCTGAGCCAGGTTACTACAAGGAATATTTTACACCAGTGTATGACGATATTTGGCTCAAAGACACAGGGATGTATTTTGAGACAACAATATATGGAGGTAAGTATGCAGCCGATGTTGAAGAAGTTATGGCAAAGGGTGAATGGAAAAAAGGAAAGTCATACATCGTATATATTAAGCTTAGAAATCTTGGTAAGAAATCGTGGTCCACAAAGGATATGACGGTAGATGTTACTAAGGACATGGATCTAGATGTGAAAGATGCCAAGCTAACTTCAAAGAATGTTAAATCAGGAGAAGCAGGCTACATAAGTTTCACTGCAAAGGTTTCAAATGATGAAACTTTTGGACAAAAGAGTATGACAATCAATCCAAAAATTGATGGGAACGAACTATTTAAAGATGGAATTAAGATTAATTACAGAGTAGTACAGGAGGAGTCTGCAGAAGAAGTATCTGTGACCTATAGCGCTTCGTCATCTGCTTCTACGAAAACAAAAACATCAACAACCACAAGTTCAAGCAGCACGTCTAAATCAAGCTCATCCACTACCAAGAAAGGAAACGGATCAGAAGAAGACATAAGGATTAAGCTTAGCTTCGATGGAAATCCAGAGATCAGCGCGAATGGAGATGTAGATGTTTATAGTGGTAGCACTCAAATTGGAGACTTGAAAAAAGGAAAATCTGCTACAGTTAACTATTCAGGAGGCAAGTATAAGGTGAAAATTGGAAACACTTCATATTCAAAATCTAAAGCAATAAGATTTGTGCCAGAAGATTCGGATACAATTTTAGAAATCGAAAATTATGACAATAGTCCAGGTTGGAGCAATTCATTGAATGACAATAAATACAGAGGTATCCTTGAGGTTAACCGTGATGGAGATCTGATTGTGATAAATGAGCTTCCGCTTGAGGATTACATGAAAGGAATTGGAGAAGTATCAAACACAGAAGAATACGAGAAGATAAAAGCTATTATCGTAGCTGCAAGAACATATGCTCTCTACTACATCGAAGAAGATCAGAAATTCCCAGGTAAACCTTATGATTTGGACGACGATCCAAACACGAGTCAAAAGTATCTAGGGTATGGAATGGAGGACCGTTCACCTCAGGTCGTAAAAGCTGTTAAGGCCACAAAAGGACAGGTGGTTACATACGATGGGGATTTAGTTAAAACTCCATATTTCAGCCAAAGCAACGGTACAAAAACAAAAAGTGCTAAGTCTGTTTGGGGTTGGAGCAATACACCTCACCTAGTTAGTGTTAGCGATTCTTATTGTGATGCAAATTCTTTCGCAGGGCACGGAGTTGGCCTAAGCGGATGTGGAGCAAGAGGAATGGCAGAAGACGGTGATGATTATCTAGAAATACTTAATCACTACTACACTGGCATAGAGGTTACAGACCTCTATTAAATAGCCGATAAGGATACCTATCAATTCTGACGACCAAGAAGTAAGGGATCAAAAATACAAAAACAAACAAAAACAAAAATGGGACTAATTCCACTACCACAAGAAATAGATCAGCTAAAGCCGGGCAAAATCATCCGGGAAACTCGTGCAAAAATACGCACAGGAAAAGAATCGCGTGCTTTTAAGATTCTCCATAAGACCACTACAGGAATTACAGAATATCTTGATAACGAACGATCGTTCAATTCGGAAAACCTTGATGCACTCATTGATAACATGCATCGATCGATCCTTATTTTACAAAACAAAAAGCTTCAAAAAATAAAGAAAAGTACAAAAAGACGTCGAAATAGGGTATAAAAGTGACATGTTAACTTTGGCTATAAATACAGCGTCCTCTATTACCGCTATCGCACTTTTGGATAGTCAAAATTTGCTGGGCGAAAAATCTTGGAAAAGCACCAACGATGAGGCGGAAAAACTAATGCCAGCGATTGATGAGCTATTGAAAGAACATTCCAAATCATACGACAAAATAGAAAAAGTAATTTCAGTAAAAGGACCAGGTTCATTCACAGGGCTTCGAGTGGGGATAACCGTTGCAAACACAATTTCTTATTTGAACGAATGCGATCTGTTCACTATAGATACTTTTAACTATTGGCATTCAATCGATCAAAATAGTGCTTTAAGTCAGGACAAAGCACTTCTTATTTTTGCAGGAAGAATGGGGGTGTACGTAAGCCTTCCAGGTAAAGAACCAGAAAACGTGAATCTGGATGATCTTAATAGTAATCTTTCTGATAAAAACATCACCGAAGTTTTTGGAGATATATCAGATGATCAAAAGGAAGTACTCGATATTCCCTTCGTAGAAACAGATGAATCATTTGGTGGAATCATCTCAAAATTAGCTACCGAAAACCTTACAAAAGAAACTATAATAAAACCGAACTATATAAAATCTCCAGGAATAACACTTAGTAAAAAAACACTACTCGATTAATATGCTATACATCGTCGCAACACCAATTGGGAACTTAGAAGACATAACACTTAGAGCCTTAAACACTCTAAAAGAAGTAGATTACATTGCAGCAGAAGATACACGGCATTCAAAGATTCTTATGAATAAATATGAAATAAAAACACCACTTCACAGCTACCATTCATATAGTTCGGACGCAAAGGTGCAGAGGATTGTAGAGGATTTGAAGGATGGAAAAACCGTTGCGGTAATATCAGATGCAGGGACTCCCGGAATTTCTGACCCAGCCTACACACTTATTA
>JABJOK010000010.1 GCA_018664365.1 Candidatus Peregrinibacteria bacterium
AATTTATCAAACAAAACATCCTCGTCATACAAGACATTTGACAAGCTACAAAAATATCTCCAAATAAGAAAAGGGGAACCAGGATTCCAAAAGTAAGATGACCCAATATTCATCTTTTTTCTAAAAACGCCTTAGATCGAAAATTTTGAGTATAGTGCTTAAACTAAACAGAAACAGAGCATTCACATGTCCAAGCTTAGCAGAAATTTTCAACGACAACATGTTCGCACAAACTCACACACCTTTCTAAAAAAACAAAAAAAGAAAACGACCATTTCAGACCTAAAACCATATCTCCAAGAGCCCCCTCTGAATCAACACTGTTTTACTTTGCACAAGATATATTGTGCAAACTTACCCGTAAATCCATGTAGAATACCCTCTTCGTCTATACCGTCTTGGATGTTACTTCAGCGTAATATTCATCAAACGAAACCAATTCCCCAGTAAGCAATCTTTTAGCAAAGAACATTCCAACATCTCGCTTTCCTATATACTGATTCATGAAATCAATTTTATTCATAAGTCCCATGTCTAATGATGAATCTGCTGCCAAAAATTCAGCCAGCTTTTGTAAAACGGCCCTATCCTCAGAACCTATCCCCAATCCCCTCTCCTCTCCATCACCTATGATCATACTTAAAAGAGGCACTAGTTCACCATCAGGAATTTCAGAAATAAGATTTGGATCCTTGAGAACAGGAGCCATTTGCTCGCTGAAATAAGCATCTACATGCCTTTCATCAAGCGCAGGAAGGACTTTATCAGCCTCTACTTTCAGGACTCCTAAACTTGAATTTTCATCCCTGATATAAAAATATTTTTTACCTGAACCAGGACTTTCAACAAAACTCATGTCCAGCCAAAAATCATCACCAAAATCGACCCTTGCCAAGCCAGCATCACTCACAACAACGTCAATACCGCTTGCCTTTACAGAAGCAACGGCCTCTTCGACAACATGAGGATTTTCAATAATCTCTTCCCCACCACTTAATGACAACTCTGAAGAACCTTCCTGTTCAGAATCACTGGAAGAAGAACCACTCTCGCTCCATTCATCATACTCCTCAATGGAGTCTTTGAAGTCATCCTGACTATCAGAATAATCTTTCCATACAGCATTCAGCTCTTCATCATTTGCCTCATCAATAGCCTTTTGATAAACAACATTAGCCTTACTAAAATAACTACCAAAACTCTTAATTTTCCCATTCCTATACTGCTCCTTGATCTCTTCCTCTCCAGTAATCCAGATTTCAATCGCTTTTTTATTACCAGTCTTCATAACTGCCTCCCTCAAAACTGCAACTCTCTCAAATACAGCATAAACATTATAAACATCATCAACTTTATTAACATCAGCAGCCTTATTAGCAGAGTCTGCACTCTGCTCATCCTCTAGATGTCCAAACACGATCTCTTTTATTCTGACCAAATATTTCTGTCTATCAGAGGGGCTAAGTTTAAATGACAACTCCTTATCAGTTAGTTCAACAAACAATCCTCTAAGCTCCTCATCTGCAAGTATTTCTTCCCTCAAATCCAGATTAGACACACCAAATTTGTGCATCCAAAGATCCACAAGATCCTCAAAATTAAAGTAATTGGCCTCGGGAGAATGATTAATTGTACCTATGTTTTTTTCAACTACCTCATCCTGAACCCCCATCATAGAGGCACTTGATTTAGCGAGAATTTTTTTCCTTAAATACCCCTTTAAGTATTCGAAAGACTGCCCCACCTTCTCTGGAACAACCACTGGGTTTTCAATTTTAGCGATAGCCATATTAAAAGATTATGTATTCACAAGGATTATAGCTTCTTCAGCATATATGTACCAACTTGTTTATAATTGAACTTCTTATAGTACTCACGAGTCCCGATTCCTGAAATAACTGCGACAGATGCAAAACCGTTTTCCTTTGCTATTTTTTCAGCTTCTTGCATAAGACTGGTTCCATATCCAAAATGCTGTTTTTCGCCACCACGTTTTTTTCCTACTGGAATTTGTTTTCCATATACATGAACCTCCCTAACAATAGCTGCACCTCTAAGTTCTTTAATAAAAGTCGAATGTGTCAAACGCAGGCGCAACAAAGCTAGCAATTTATCATGAGTCTTATCTTCAAAGCTCAAAAACACCTCCTCTCCCCCACTAGCTTCATATCTACGCAAACACAGTTCAACATTAGTGGGCTCAATATTCCCAATTTCTCTTGTCCTAATGTCCCGAAGAGACCTTCCTTCCTTAAGAAATCTTTTTTCCAAAATCTGCCTAATGTTAGAAGATTTAAAACCAGCCTCAACCTCATCCGAGGGTATATCCCTGGCAATTCTATCAACACGGCACCACTCTGGAACACTTTTTAGATTCTCGTACAAAACCTCCTCAAGAACCTTGTCACTATAAGATTTAAACCCACCACTTCTATACATTGTTGAAAGAACTGTTTTCGGCATAACAACGCATGGATAAATTTTCAAATAGTCAGGTTGAAAGTTTTCATTATCAAAAAGACTCTCAATCATTTTTTTATCTTTTGCCACAGTAGATCCTGGAAGATTAGGCATCATATGATAACCAATTTTAAACCCAGAGTCCTTGAGCAACTTAGTCGCACCAATAACCTCCTGAACAGTATGACCTCGTTTAGTTATTTCTTGAACCTTGTCGTCTGTTGTCTGAACGCCCATTTCAACCTTCGTAACCCCAAGATCACGTAACCATTTAACCTCATCTCTTGAAATATGATCTGGTCTTGTCTCAATATTTACTCCGATACACCTAACGTCTCCAACCTCATTACGATCAATAACCTCATCCCAGCTTATATGACCATCCAAAGGTTTAATAACAACTGTATTAACAGTATCAGTTCCATAAGCACTCTCGACATCCTGAGTTATAGTTATATTTGAAACATCCTGAACCCATTTATCTTTTATCTGCTTTTTAAATTCATTCATAGCCATCAAACACTGCTTCACAAACCATTTTTGATAACGACGAGGATAACTACTCCAGGTTCCACCAATCACACGCAACTCCACCTTAGAAACTTCATGTCCGGTCATATAAAGAGCCTTTAACCGTACAAAAACCTGAGTATAGGGATTAAACCTCTGCCTAAATGCTCTCTGGGCTGCGGGCTGAGAAGGTAAATAACTCTTTGGCATGCGAACATCAGTCGGGCAGTAAATACACTTACCAGGACATGGC
The DNA here is from genome assembly GCA_018664365.1 of Candidatus Peregrinibacteria bacterium. Lineage (GTDB taxonomy): Bacteria > Patescibacteriota > Gracilibacteria > UBA1369 > LOWO2-01-FULL-3 > JABJOK01. The sequence goes on from JABJOK010000010.1 coordinate 3,224, forward strand.
CACGGCTTTGTCATAACCGTTACAGGAGCGACTCCACTCAAAGTTCGAACACTTCTCTTCCTTATCAAACTCAAGAGGTCGGAATCCTCCTCGATCTCACCGCTTTCGACCAAATCATTATAGGCCTTAATAAAATACAAATTATGAAAAATAACCGCCTTATGTTCCTTTACAATTGCATTCCTGAATTTCTCAAACTCACGACGTGACTTTAAACCAGCTCTCGAAGCCTTCAGCATAATTTTACGTGCCAAATCCTGATTGTCAGAAAGGTCTATCTTAGAAAAATCCATAAAGAAAATTTAATCATAAAAAGACTAACTCAAAAATGATAAAAGTTCTAACCCAACCTTTAAAAATTATGAGGGAAATTATTTTATTGCATCATTATAAGCATCTGAGCACTCATCGTTCCAAAGCTTAGCAAACCCCTCAACCATAACATTATTGGACCCATCAAGGTCGCCGGTTTTATTCCCCACACACTCAGTAAGATCACCCATTGCCAAGGATTCGCTACTACTAAAACAAAAATCAATAGTAGATATACCAACCTCAGGCAAGCACTCTCTAACAAGCTCAACAGCTCTGTCTTCAGTAACATGACCTAAAAGATTTTCAGCAATAAAATTTCTAGCAAAAAAACCTATTACCACAATGATCAAAAGAACAAAAAAGAATTTACCACACCCTCCTTCACCATCCATGCAAAAATGTTAAATCAAAAATATATAAAATAAGACTAACCGATACAAGGCTAAATGGCCAGATATTATTCAGGACAGTTGTTCTCAACAACCCGACCAAGAGAACGACGAACAAGAGTAGAAGTATCTAACTCCTCCGGATTTTTAAAATGCTTTTCCATACAATCATTAACAACCAAAAACTGCCTGGAAGTTATCCTGCCAGCACAAAGATCCTCCATTGGAACCTCTTTATCTCTCATACAAGCCTCAACGCGACCTGCAACATCCTCCATGAAATCATCAACAATTTTTTCCTTTCCAAGAAACTGAGATAAGCCCAGCGCCAAAACAGCTGCAGCTGCTAAAGAAAGTGCGAAGTACCGTCCGGGATGCTTGATATACCAAGGATCTGACGAAAGTATAGGAGGTCTACCTAATCTAGCATTCTCCTGCAATTCAGCTATATCCTCAGCCGAAAGTCCTCCCCAACCGAAAACAACCGGCTCACCTGAATGATCATTCCCCTCACACATACGCTATGATTATAGAGAAGAAATATATATAAACTTACAATTGAAGACAAGTCGTAATATAATGCTGCCACATGAGAAAAAAGACAGCAAAAAAACTACTGAAGAAAGTGAAAGTCGATTATGATTCAATATCGGAAGAATTTCATGCATCAAGAAAACATAGCTGGAAAGAATTCAACGCCTTCCTCCCACATATAAGAGAAAATGACTATATAGCAGACTTAGGATGTGGAAACGGACGATTCCTGCAATTCCTCAAAGACAAAAATTTAAAATTTAAATACATAGGAATCGATAATAGTAAAAATCTCTTAAAAGCGGCCCAGAAGTCACATAAAGAGCATCAATTCATCCATGGAGACCTACTAAATTTACCGCTTGAAAATAACCATATAGACATAGCTGCAAGCATTGCTTCAATACACCACATACCGTCAAAGGAATTGAGAAAAAAAGCATTTAAAGAGATATACAGAATTTTAAAACCAAATGGCCTACTGCTAATAACAGCCTGGAATCTTTTTCAGCCAAAATACAAGAAATTCATTTGGCAATCACGATTAAAATCCGTATTATCTTTTGGCAAATACGATCCGCGAGATACATTTATTCCATGGGGTAAATCAGGAGTTAAAAGATATTATTACGCCTTCACACTTCCTGAGATTAAAACACTACTCTTAAACAGCGGACTAAAAATACTTGAAGAAAACGTAGGCAATAATTTCACTTTCGTATGTCAGAAACAGCAAAGCTCCTAAAGGTTAGATTCGACAAGGTAACCCTCAAAGAAGCGACAGAAAAATGCATGAACTGGGCAAAACAAGAAGGGAGTAAGCACTATGTGACAACCCCCAATCCAGAAATTTTACTTGAAGCACAAGTTAATACGAAGTTTTTAAGAGTTCTTAACAAATCAGATCTAAATATTGCTGACGGAATAGGCATTCTGTGGGGAACAAAGTATAAAAACTTGGTCAAAGACAGCATATTTAAAACGGGGAAGGTATGGAAATTCGTCACCTCACTACTATGTGTACCATTTGCACCCAAGAAGCTAAGAAGCGTATTACCAGAAAGAGTTACAGGCGTAGATCTGATGCAAGAAGTATGCAAAAAATCAGTTAACCACGGTCTGAAAATTTTTCTCCTAGGTGCAGAATCAGGAGTAGCGGCAAAAACACAAAGCGTACTAGAAAAAAAGTATCCAGGCATATACATAGCGGGAACATTTTCTGGATCACCTAAAAAGGATGACGAAAAAGAGATTCACAAGCTAATAAACGATGTTAAGCCCGATATACTATTTGTTGCATTTGGAGCGCCAAACCAAGAAATATGGATCGCTGAGAACATGCGCTATCTAAAAACCACAAAGCTAGCTGTGGGTATCGGTGGTGCCTTTGATTTTATTGCAGGAAAAAAGAAAAGAGCACCCAAGATTGTTGGAAAACTAGGACTAGAATGGCTATATAGATTAATACAACAACCTTCACGTATAAAAAGAATCTACAATGCAATCATAAAGTTCCCGATTAAGGTAGCAAAGAAATATTAGCTCTTCTTTTTCCTCGCGGTTGTCTTCTTTTTGTCTGAGGCCCTTCTTTCTAAAACAGTCTCTATATAAGGCTTTGCCCTTTCTATGATGTAATCCACAGCCTTTAATGGCTCTACGATTGTAGTTCTAATACGAGTTGTGACCTGCTCAACATCCTCAACAACTCTAGAAATATCACGTAAAATCAAAATCGCATAAAACACTAAAATAGAAACAAAAATAACAAGAACTATAAACCCTATCGCAAGGGCCATATTTAGAACATCTCCAGAAGTAGCAAACATAGTAATAAGGTTAATTAGTTCAATTCTAGACTACTCAATAAGTTTTCGCAAAACATCATTTACCATTGAAGGATTAGCCTGCCCCTTCATTTCCTTCATAACCATCCCCACCAAAAATCCAATAGCTTTATCCTTACCATTCTTTATATCATCAACAGGGCCTGGATTAGCATCAATAACTTTTTTGCACGCCTCCTCGATTGCTCCAGCATCACTCACCTGCTTTAGGCCTTTATCCTTTACAATATCATTAGCAGATTTACCAGCTTCATACATTTCCTCAAAAACTTCCCCCTTTGCAACGTTATTTGAAATCACACCTTCCGAAACAAGTATAATAAGGTCAGCCATCATTTGCGCCGAAACTTTCTGATCGACAACACTAATGAGCTCTTCCTTCAAATGTTTCATCAAAATAGTATTGATAAAAGAAACAGCAAGTTTTGCATTTTCAGATTTCTCAAGAACTTCCTCAAAATAAGCTGCCAAATCAGGATCTTCAGACAAAATACGCGCATCATCATCAGATAGACCAAATTCGCTCACATAACGCCCCCTCTTAACGTCAGGCATCTCAGGAATCTCAGAACGTAATTCCTCCACTCTATCCTTATCAATATGAAGAGGTGGAATATCTGGTTCAGGGAAATAACGATAATCATCACTTTCTTCCTTCTCTCTCATAAAGTAAGTTTCGCCGATTTCATCATTCCAACCAACAGTCTGAGCCTTCTCGAGCTTTTCACCTTTACTCCATAAATCCTTTTGACGATCAATTTCAAACTTAATGGCACTTTCAAGAGCCTTAAAACTATTGAGATTTTTTATTTCAGCACGATGATTAAGCTTGTCCTCGCCCTTTGGACGAATAGAGACACTTGCATCAAAACGCATCATCCCTTTCTCCATATCAGCATCACTACTTCCAACATATCTAACTATCTTTTGAACCTCTTTAGCATAACCAGCGGCCTCTTCGGCACTACGTAAATCAGGATCAGAAACTATCTCCATCAAAGGAGTCCCCGATCTATTAAAATCAACCAACGAACCATTTCTGACGTGCGTTAACTTTCCTGCGTCATCTTCTAGATGTAAGCGCGTAATCC
>JABJOK010000065.1 GCA_018664365.1 Candidatus Peregrinibacteria bacterium
AAAGGGAGAAGAAAAAGCAAAGGTGGCTAGAATGCTGCTAAACCCGGTCCAAACATTCTTAACTGTAGATGGAGCCACTATTATTGAGGGGTCTCTAGACACTAGGGAGAAGGCTCGAATGAGCATTCATAAAACAGAAGAAATAGAACAGTTCGGAAAACTTCTAAAAAAGTTAATCAGGCTTGTAGATGCAGATGTTCAGAAGAAGCTAGACGAGGAACAGGCTGAAAGATTAGAAAAGCTAGGTGACTTCTAGTAAAGACCAGCCAAGCTTAGGCAGTAGTTCTATACAAAAATAAAAATAACTAAATAAAATGGTACCAAGAAAAGCACCGAGAACAATAGAAGCGCCAGAAGAGCTAACTATGATCAAACCAGACCCAGCAGATGAAGGGCAACAAAGTGAATCAGCAGATATTATTAGGCCAGAAGATCTTCTTGCGCCAATGGATACTCAAAGGATGAGCATGGTGACAGATGAAGTCGCTGATGGAATACTTCCAGAGAAAGCAGAAGAATCACCAAGAGAAGTTTTAGATAGTAGGTTTGATAAAATTCAGTTTGGAAGTGCAGTGCATTATACGTTGGCACATCTTGCTAAGTTGAAGATGCAGGACGTGGGGAAAGGAGTAGATGTTGGTGAGTACGTAATGTCATTTGAGGCTTCAGATGAAACCCCGTGGATTCATACACAAGAAGAAAAAACAAAAGTAACTGTTTTAACAATAAGGAAAGGAAAGGATACCATGAAAATTCGGCACGAAAGACCAACCTACAGAGATATGCATTACTCCATGTACCTGAATGGGGAGGTGGTAGGATCATACGCCGTAAATGCGCGGTCAAAATCAACTAATGATGGGCCTGAAGATCAAAACGAAGAGGCTATGGCTCAAAAGACGGAAGAAATAGTTGATTTAATTTTAGAGGAACACGACAAGGTATTTGGAAGTATACAAGAAGCAAATGCGAAAAAAATCGAAGACTTCTAAGAAGCTAAGGCGCAAATTTCTATAAGTTTGTAGTTTTAAACAAGTCCTCAATAGTCATCTCCAGAAAGGCTCTGTAGTCTATTTGGTTGTTCGACAAAATTGTACACATAAAATGAAAAAGAGGGGGGAAGAAAGCGCCTAAAAAGGGGTTGACAGAAGAGGGAAGCGTGCTGTAAGATAACTAGCTTGTATTAATTCTAACAAAAAACAATATGATTACAAGATTAGACGAACCCAACCAAGAAGTGGAAACAGAGTTTAATGCCGATGATTACAAACATCCCAAGGGGGCCCATGGGTTATTAAATTATGTTTATCGGTTAATTGACGGTGAAGTACGGCAAGAAATTGATGAAGCCTCTAAGTTCATTCCAGGAACAGACGAATTAAAAGACAGGGGAATAAAAACAGCAAGCTATGGACAAGATTTAATTCACATATCCGATCTGTGTGACTCCATAATCGAGAGACATCATAAAAGATTGGAAGACCGTTTAAGCATTGAAATGATTCCATTAGAAAGAATGAAGGAAGAAGGTAAAGCCTGTGAAAAATTTCGCAATCTAGCACATGAAAGACTGGACCAAGTACTTGCTCCAATAATAGCAACAAAAAAGATGGCTGATAAATTACTAGTCGACCTTTATAGAGAGCATTATGATTTTCCATATATTGAGCCAGCAGAAGACTCTGTAGAGGCACAAATAAGGGAATTAGTAGGAGAAACAAGCGATGGGACTTTGAAGCTTATTCCAGTGGACAGGATGATGGCGCGCAACAAGGATACGCGATGGGACGATGATGAAATTCATAGAAATGACATCGCCGCATAAGTAAATGCTATACAAAAATTTCACAAAGGAGTTGTTTGAAACAGCTCCTTTATTGTTTCTGCACGGCGAATCATTCGCAGTTCCCCATTTTCCTCAAGCAGGCATTCAGCATGCCTTACGCGACCATTGTAATTGTGGCCCATGACAAATGCATGTGCTCCACAATTGTGAATCAGGACAACGTCACCAACTTCCATAATTGGCAATTCTCTGTTTTTCACGAACTGATCATTGTTTTCACAAATTCTTCCAACCACAGAAACTTCCTCAAGACTACGGTCAGAACCATCTAAAACAGAAGCATAATGGTACGCTCCATAAATTGATGGTCTTGGCATGTCACTGGAACTCGCATCAATTCCTACAAATTTTTTGTAAGAATCTTTGATCACATGAACCTTCGAAACTAGCCATCCAACATTCGCGCCAATCCATCTTCCGGGCTCTGCCATCAAACGAGGCTCCTTAACTCCATATTTTTCAACAGCCTTATCAAATTCACTACGAATACTTGCCGCTAATTTATTCATATCCAAACTTTCTTCTTCGGGTTTATATGGAACACCAAATCCTCCACCAATATTCATCAACTCGATCTCAATTCCAGCCTCGTCACGAACATTCGCCACAATCTCAAACAACTTTTCCACCAACTCAGCAAAATAATTCTCCTCTGATATTGGCACATTACTTCCAGTCATCATATGAATACCAAATCTCTTAGCACCAGCCTCAGCCGCTAGCTTATAGGCTTCAGAAGCCTTCTCAAATGGCACTCCATATTTTGCATCTGGACCAGCCGTCACAAAATCACCATTACCAACTCCAGGATTTATCCTAAAAGAAATAAGCTCAGGCATACCAAGTTCAGCAACTGTTTCAATCATAGAAATATCATCCAAGTTTACAATCATATCATCACCCATGACGGTCTTAAACTCATCACGAGTCGTATAATTTCCCGTATACATTCCTTCAATCCCCAATTTTCTACAGATCCACGCCTCAGATTCACTTGAGCAATCCGCACCAAATCCCTCATCCGCCACAATCTTCAAAATCTCAGGATTTGGATTCGCCTTCACAGCATACAAAGGCCAAAAATCAGGAAAATATTTAACAAAAGAATCTCTAAAGGTTTGCAGATTCGATCGTAGCTTTTTTTCTTCATATAGAAAGAACGGTGTATCGAACTGCTCAACTGCAGCTCTCACTCCATCCTCAGGATAATAAATAACTTCTTCATTCATATTTTTAAACAAG
>JABJOK010000068.1 GCA_018664365.1 Candidatus Peregrinibacteria bacterium
AGCGTCAGAACATTCCCAGTACACTGCCTTCGCTTTTGGTGTTCCTCTACATATCTACGGATTTTACCCCTACATGTAGAATTCCATGTACCTCTGAATGTCTCTAGCTTAGCAGTTTCGAATACGGTCTTAAAGTTGAGCCTTAAGATTTAATATCTGACTTGCTAAGCAGCCTGCGGACGCTTTACGCCCAATAATTCCGGATAACGTTTGCACCTTACGTATTACCGCGGCTGCTGGCACGTAATTAGCCGGTGCTTATTCCTAAGGTACCTTCATAGTTATTCCCTCAGAAAAGCAGTTTACAACCCGAAAGCCTTCATCCTGCACGCGGTGTCGCTCCATCAGACTTTCGTCCATTGTGGAAGATTCTTTACTGCTGCCTCCCGTAGGAGTGGGAACCGTGTCTCAGTTTCCCTCTGACTGATCATCCTCTCAGACCAGTTACCCGTCATAGTCTTGGTGAGCCGTTACCTCACCAACAAACTGATAGGCCGCAGGCACCTCTCGCACCGCAAAAGCTTTACTCTTACGAGACCATCCGGTATTAGCACCTATTTCTAGATGTTATCCCTGAGTGCGAGGTAGTTACCAACGTGTTACTCAGCCGTCCGCCGCTCCCTGCACCTCACCTATAAACGAATTATAGACAAAGTGCAGGGCGCTCGACTTGCATGTATTATACATACCGCCAGCGTTAACCCTGAGCCAGGATCAAACTCTTCGTTAAAAAAAAAGTTTGTGACTCACAATTAACATTGTGAGAAATAATTTAAAATAAAACTCAAATTTCTCTATTGCGTACTAGATGTTAAAGGTCTAAGCAAGGCCCGAAGGCCTCTTAAGCAGAACCAGTCTATTTAAAAGCACCCCCGAAGTCAACACGTTTTTATCAAAATATCTAGGAAACAATTGCCCCAAAGAGTCAACCCCGAAAGGCTGATCAGAAAGCCATTTTTTGGTATAATAAAAGGAGTATTTACCTAATTCCAAAATAAATGTCAGATCAAACAACAAGAAAAAATAGTGGAATAACTCCAATAACCGACTCAATTCTCGTTCCAACAGTGATAGAAAAAACACATCAGGGAGAACGAGCGTTTGATATTTATTCACGTCTACTTAAAGACCGAGTACTTTTCTTAGGCACAGGCATAGATAGCCACGTAGCAAATCTAGTAATTGCTCAACTACTATTCCTTGAAAATGAAGATGCAAAGAAAGACATTACTATGTACGTAAACAGCCCAGGAGGTCACGTAACAGCCGGTCTCGCTATTTACGACACAATGCAATACATAAAGCCAGACGTTGCAACAGTTTGTGTAGGAATGGCAGCATCAATGGGGGCAGTACTTCTTGCTGGAGGAGCAAAAGGAAAAAGATTCGCACTTCCAAATTCTGAAGTAATGATTCACCAACCACTTGGAGGAACAGAAGGTCAAGCATCAGATATAAGGATTCATGCAGACCACATTATAAAGACGAAAGACCGTCTTAATAAAATGCTCGCACATCATACTGGTCAACCTCTGAAAATTATTGAAAAAGATACTGACAGAGATTTCTTCATGGATGCAGCAGATGCAAAGAAATACGGCCTAGTAGATGAAATTGTAAAGTCTCAGCCTAAATAACATGCTGCTTATGCTTCTCAGCATATTCAATAGCATATTCAACGATAGCTCCAGCTATACTTATTCCTGTTGATCTTTCTAATTCCTTAAATCCAGGATTAGAATTAACCTCAAGAACAAGTGGCCCCTCTTTTGAACGCATTATATCAACACCTCCATAGTGAAGGCCGATTGCCTGAATTGAACGTAACGCAATAGTTGCCTCTTCCTCTGTAATAACAACAGTCTTACCTATTCCACCGAGTTCTATATTTGATCTAAACTCCCCTTTCTGAGCCTCTCTCATCATGGCTCCCACAACTTTTCCATTAACAACAAAAACTCTCATATCTTGTCCCTTTGAGTATTTTACATATTGCTGAAGCAAGTACATTGGCTTGTCTCACAAAAGAGCAGATTTAAGAGCTCTCATGCTTTCGATAATAGTCACGCCATTTCCAAATGAACCAACCGGTTGTTTAACAATAAGAGGAAATCCTCCTACCAATCTTGCAGACTGCTTAAGATCGTCAGGTCGACTCACAAACACTGTCTTTGGAATCGGAATATCAAACTTATCTAAAATTTGCATCGTCTTAACCTTATTTTTTGCATGCAAAATAGGATCAAATTCATTGAATAAGAGAATTCCAGCCATTTGCATCTGCTCAATCAGGGCAGCATGAAGATCCACATTTTTCAAAATACCAGGCCTAGTAATTACTACATCATATTTTGGAAAAGGTTTTCCATCATAAAGAAGCCAGGGCGACTTTTTATCATAAACCATTTGGAACCTTTTTGCTCTAAATATTCGAGCAGTATGTCCCATCGTACGTATAACTTTTTGCATCTCAAGTTCTTCAGCCGAAGCTCTATTACTAAGAGAGCGAAAAGACAAAATACCAATTTTCATATTATTCCTTGTTAAAAGCAGCAGAATTTTATCCATTAAAGTCACAAAGTCAAGACTCACCACTTTTCATAAGAATGATTTGTGCTAACATTAAGTCACATTTAACAAAACAGTATGAAGGCAAAAATAATTGGAACAATACTAACACTTTTAACTCCTATAATTCTCACAGGATGTTTTGGAGAAGAAGCTCCCACAAGCAATTCTGCCGATCCGGGACCAGGAAAAGTAACCTATGAAAGTGAAAGCTACTTTATTTTTGTTCCAGAAGATTGGGAAATAATTGAAAGAAAGGATCTCCCCTCAGATGCTCCTGCAGAATTCCAAGTAGCATTCAAAAACAACGTTAAGCACGACATATTTACTGCAAGCACCGGAATCACACTTGATCTATTTATGAACGAAATTAGCTCTGAAGATTTTATGATCAACAGTAAGGCCGAGATAAAAAATGCAGTTGTTGATTACGTTGAAATATCTGCTGAAGGCAACATCCTAGTATTTGAAGGTAAAAAATCAGCGATTGAACCAATTATAAGATTCAAGACAATCTATATAATGAGTGAAAAGGTTGGATACACTATTACTGCCGCCTATGTGCCAGACGAGGACGAAAGTGTTGTAAATATGACAGAGGAAATGCTAAACTCGTTCACGCTAAAATAGACTTCAAGGCGCCATGGCCAAGTGGTTAAGGCAGAGGTTTGCAAAACCTTTACTCCCCGGTTCGAATCCGGGTGGCGCCTCCATTGAAAAGTCGACGGCCTCCAGGTCGGCGAGTTTTCAAATTGACGTCAGTCAATCCAGATGAGAACCGAAGGTTCGATTCGAAAAAGAAGCGTAGCGACTATTTGAGAACTCAACCTCGGAGCGAAGCGAGAATGTGAGAGCATCCGGGTGGCGCCTCCAATAAAAAATCCTCAAAGCCTAGATCAGGTTCAAGTATTCCCTTTCCACCTTCACCCTAGCCCAATCGGTCTTCCTCAAAAATGTAAGACTAGATTTAATAGAAGGGTTAGTATTAAAACAGCGAATATCAATCCGCCTCCCTAGCTCATCCCATCCAAGCTCTTCTACTAAAAACTCCAAAATAGTTGCCAACTTCACTCCATGCAATGGGTCGCTTGAATTATTCATGTATTAATATTTTAATAAACTTCCTTTAAGTAACATTTTTCACAAAATATTGGTTCCTCGCGCTCAGGAGAATAAGTGGTTTGAACTTTCTTTTCACACCTAGCGCATTCTCTATCCCATAATTTTCTAGGATTTTTCAATGTTAACAAATCTAAATGTCTACATTCCGGACAATGCTTGGATACCGGGTATTTCAATTTTCTCAACAAACCAAGTTCCTGCTTCAGAACCTTGTAATTCCTTCCACACCTATCACATCCAAAAATACTATTAAGGATATCGTCAGTGACATCACCAATTCTTTCAGGAGGTTTAATGTCTACTTTTTTATATTCCATATGATCCTTCTCACGCCACCTCCATCCCCTATTAACTACTTCATCCTTTGTCATTGGATAATATTCATTCGCAACCGTTTCGTTATAAGCATGCAAAGATAATTCCGTCGGGAAAAATTCACCATACTCTTCATCCTCAAGCATTTTCTCGATAATTCGTCTTCTCAACTCCTTATACTCTTCCTCTGAATATTTTTTATTTAGAATGCAGTTTTTCTGCTTAGAGTGAAATCCATCACATCCCAAGCTCTCCGTTAAGTAAAAACACGAATACAAATAATCGCTGTCATAACTCACACAACTACAGAAGGTAAAACGAAGTAGATTATTTTTTTCTCCACCTGCACTTATCTCATAACAAAGTTGATTTTCTTTGTCATGCATGGACATATCCATGCAGTCTTTAGCCTCAACAGACTCAACCAGGTACTTACAATCTTCCAAATCAAAACAGTCGTAACACTCCTCTGAGTTCTTACAATTTTGTATATAGTCACCAGTACATTTCTCACAATTAATTTTATTCAAAGCCTTCTTGGGAATGGTCTTACTAAATTCCAAAAACTCATTTAATAAAACATCCGGATCCCCCATCAGTTTCTCAGAAACTATCTTTTCATATTCATCCTTTGAGTACTGTTTGTTTTTTATACAGTACTTCTTTCTAGAAACGCTCGCACACATAAAACAATTCTCACATCCAGTTGAATCAGCAAGGTATGCACAGTCACGACAATTATTACAATTAATTAGATTACGAGATCCATAACATTTATTGCAATTAATACACGCTATTAAAAGTTCAGAATGATCGATAAAATTACAATCAACACAATCTCTGGAATGCTGGCTCTTTCTGCAATAATAACAATCTTCAACACAATAACTCCCTGGACTCATATAAGTATTCTTACTCAATCCAACTAAGTTGTTGTATTCACAATTCTCATTATTAAGCTGAAGAAGATTCACCTTCGGAACCACCTCCATAAGTTCCTTAAATTGTTCAAAGAAGGAACGATCAAAATCGAAATCCATCCCATACTTCATAGGATCCCATTTATCAGACCACCAACACTCTCCACAATAAACGGGAAAAGAAACCTTATCATCAAATACTGCAATCATAGACTTCTTACACAAATCACAATTCTTTCTATATAGATTCCGCTCATTTCTAAAAACTAAACGCCTCTGATTTCTACAATCAGGACAAAATTTTGGAGAAGGAATCCCAAACTTCTTCCCATCAATATTAGGTGAAGCCTTTTTATAAAAATCCAAGTCCCCATCGGTAACCTCAAACTCATCTCCACATTGTTTGCAATTTTTCTCCACAAAATTAGTTAAAATATTTTAAACCACCAAATAGAATTCCAAAACATTGGTAACCAAGCAAAATTCCCATGAAATTCACATCCTCGATCATTGATCTCAAGAGCATAAGACAAAAATAAGAACAACAAACTAAAAAACAAAACATAATAAACACTTTTCCGCTTAAACCTCTTTCGCAAAAGAATCAAAACGATCAACAGCACCAATGGAACAAATCCAATCCCAATGATATAAAATTCAGGAGAATACATAGTATTACATGCAACTACTGAAGGTGGCACTGAATGAGAGAAACGATCAATCATCTGTCGCTATTAAATAAGCCAACAAATGATACCACCTATAAACCTACATTAAAAAACTTTTACCTTACTCAAATCTCCTGCCAAACTATTTTCAATTTGTCTTGTATAAAAATTTGACTCACAAATCCAGTCAGCTATAATTAACAACAGCCTTATTCCTTAATCCATTATCTATGGAAAACGCTATGGCAATCGCCTACGTGATGGCCCCACTGTATTTAATCATGGGACTATCTTTCTTGTTCTACATGAAAACGTGGCAAAAAATTATGGCAAAATGGTCTAAAGATCATTATCAACTTATTCCCCTAATGTTTCTATATCCTATAATAGGAATGCTCATTATTGGTATGTATAACGTCTGGGAATTAAATGTTTGGATTCTAATTACAATCACTGGATGGGGAATGCTTCTTAAAGGAGCTATGTTCTTCCTTCTACCTGGACATGCATTAAAGAAATGGATGGAAATGGGAAAATGTCCAACACTAATGTATTTAGCAGGAATTCTCTCCCTAGTAATGGGTGGAGTTCTTGGATACTACGCAATATACCTGCCTATGATGGCATAGTAATAAAAACATAAACAAAATAAAGCCTTCAGAGAGATCTGGGGGCTTTTATTATAATATTCAAAAAAACCTACCTTCGAAGTCTGTTTAAAATTCTTCTACCAAATCCTGCACTCATTTTTCCTACCGCTTTAGGCTTAGGCTTTTCAGCAACCAAGGCAAACATGATATCAGAACCATCACGCGACAACTCCTGAGCCTTTAGTCCAACATTCACAAATCCAGCCTTTTTAAGCATATCAGCCATTTTGTCCAAATGTTGCAATGAAAAATATTCATCAGAATCAACCACTTTTAACTCTTTGATTTTGCCATCCGGATATCTCAAATACCTTGAAGCTTTTGAAATCTTGACCCCTTCTTCATTTATTATTTCCTCCCCTTTCCTCCAAACAAAATCTACTCCAGAGTCTAAATCCTTAATGGCAGAATCACCAGACTCTGGATCAACACCAAAGCCAGTTTTGGTTTCTTCAGACCAAGAGATGTCATCATAACCCTTAACACACTCCCTTCCCTGCAAAACTATCTTTCCACCTGGATTTAGCAAATCAAAGTATTCACATAGAGCACTTTCATAATTTTCACGAGTAAGTAAATAAATAAACGATCTTCCCATGCATGAAACAACATCAAACTTCTCACTATCATCATCAAAAGAACGTCCAATATCACCCATATCACCAATGTTATAAGTAACATCTCCTAAACTAGCTCCAATCCCCTCTCTAACTCCATTTCTGATTTCAAGATCTCTCTCTATAGCTTTCTTAACCAAAGATCCAGACAAGTCTCTAGAAACAACGTCAGCGCCAGTTGTAGATAAGTATCTACTCGAATCCCCTTCTCCAGAAGCAATGTCCAAAACTCTTTTTCCAGGGCCTAAGTCCAAGTCACAACTACCAACAAGTTCAATACCTGCTTTTCTAGCTCTTTGCCTTAAAGTTGGTGCCTTCTTAATATGACCTAATTTCTTTGCTTTAACATCTAACGCTGATCTAAAATTACCACCCAATACAGGAGTATCCTTTAAATCCTCCTCACCATATAAACTCACAGGAATAGAATCAGTCACTAACCCTGTCTGCCTACGATACATCTCATCAGGCGTCATTCCGAAAAGTGCCCTACACTCTATATCAACACTTTGCTGATATCCATCTCCATAACCAGTTTCTCGGGGAGCAATCTTACTAGAAAGCGCCTCGTCATTTGGGGACATATAAAAATATTATTTATCTTCTTCCCACTTCAATTTGCAATCAAGGCACTCCAAATAAAAAGCTTTATCGTCATGCCCAGTTTCACGAGTATTTTTGGAACCACAACGTTCACATTTAATCCCATACTGCTCAAGGTTGCTGATCATTTGCTCAGCAACTCTGACACTATCTTCCTTTTGTTGCTTCTCAGCTTCCTGGATCTCCTTTGCAACTTCAGCGCCCTTATAAATACGATTATTAGGAGCCCTTCTTGGGCCAACACCCATCGAAGGCATTTCTCTGAATATAAAACGGTATTCTTTAAACATAATTATACTGTGTGTTTCTCAATTGCAGCGACCGCAACTTTTGAACGATTTCCATATTTAACATACCTAGGGAATTTTTCTCTAAACCACGGCTGAGTTTTTGCTAAAAATCTAGCTTTATATTTTGCAGATAGAGAATCAATTGATCCTCCTTTAATGGTTTTTGCGTAATCTCTAGCGTAAGATGGAACATGATAGAAAGATCTCATCCATGCAGCTCTATTCATCTTCATTCCGTCTGGGGCTTTTATCTCTTCAGATAAATAAGACTCTGGTGAATTGTAGTGAATGTCGAAATCAAACACACTTGCTGCTCTTTTAAGCATGATAGCAATACCTGCAACATCAGACATTATATTTACACCACGCGCAGTTTGACTTGGATCTTCATTAATGAATTTACTCATGATTTCCCCAAACATAGGAGAGCCCTTTGCAGTAGCCCAGGCTGCAGGATGGAATTGTCCCATTCCTATAGCTTTTCCTCCATCACCTATACATTTATTCCACATAGCTGAACCTCTTGGAAATGCACCTGGGAACTTACCCCCAGTTTCATGATATGCAACAGTCGTAATAAGACCAGGTGGAACATCAACCTTATAGGCAATGTACTTAACCACCTTCATGAAGTTTTCACGCTTAGGCATCTTTTCAACTCCAGCACTTGTTTCACACTCCTTTGAAGCCTTCGCAATCACATCATTGTTTATCTCAATCGTAGCCTCTTTCCCATTTAAATCTGTAAACGTCTCTTTCTCAGAAATTCCCTCCTTCAACGTAACCTCATGCTCTGCCTTATACATCTCAGAGGTTCTATTAAATGTAGATTTTCCTCCCTCGCTAGCCTTGTTGTCATCATCAACCCACTTAGTAAATGCAGACTTCTCAAGATCATCATTTGAAAGAATCCTGAATTTATCATTTGTACGGGTAGCGACATATTCATTATTTGAATCAACAAAGGCAGGTCTATTCCTTGCATAACCACGCTTAGCTACAATAGTCTCCCATTGCTTTGTTTTTCTATTAAATCGATTTACTGCAATTTTTTGAATACTTGGATCAAGAAGAATATCTCCCAAACCAACATAAAGTTCATGACTCATTCCATGTTTATCACTTCCAAGCTTTTCATAGTTTAACTTCATCCATCCATCAGCCTCAGGAGTAGTATACAATTTAAGTCTTCGCGCAGTTTCTTCCTGCAACGATGTTTTTTTCTCTTCAAACGTTTTCCCCTCCTTCCCAGTCAAAAGATTTCTCTTAAATCTAACATCTTCGATGGTAACTGGATTCTTATCGTCCTTATCTTTCTCAATATCATATACAACCTTATCGAAATCGGCCTTGGCTATATCCTCCTTGATCTTACCCATCGACTCAGAATAGAATCCATGGAATTTACCAGCTTCCTCAGCAGGAAGAAGAGGCTTTGCTACCTCGTCTTGAGACTCAGCTGCAACTGCATTTTGTCCTTCTGGATTCTTAGAAAGAGCTTCCACTTCTTCCTTAGAAACTTTGCCATCAACAAGTGCTGCATCTGGAGTAGGCAAATCCTTTGGTGCATCTGGTTTTACAGGTAAAACCTTTTTATCTTCAACATTTTCATTTGGGCCTACTTTTGGGCCTGTCTTTTTTGGAGGAGTCATAATATTTATTTTTAATTTCCCTAAATTGTAGCACAAATAAGCCCTTTTGTCCATGGTTAGACTTTCAAAATTTACAAAAATCAGTACAATTACTGCATGCAAGCACACATATTTAAAATTTTAGAAAAAAAAGAGCTAACAAAAGATGTTTTTGAGCTCATACTAGAGCGTCCAGAAGGATTTAGCTTTGAAGCAGGGCAGTTTTTTACTGCAAAAATAGAGGATATAACACCTCCATGTTTCAGAGGCTATTCAATAGCATCTGGCCCAAGTAAAGCCAATATAGAGCTATGTATAAAGGTAGTAGAAGGAGGAAGAGGGTCCAATTGGCTAAATTCTCTAAAAAAGGACGATAACCTTACGGGAATCGGCCCAAATGGTAAATTCACACTCCAAAACTCAAATAAGGATATACTTATAGTAGCCACAGGGACAGGAATTGCACCATTTAAAGCAATGCTTGAAGAACACCTTAAAGACCTGTCTCAAAAGGTTCATCTAGTCTTCGGTGTACGCTATGTTGAAGATATTTTCTACAAAGATTTGCTTGAAGAGCTAGCCGAAAAACATCCCAATTTCACATACGATATAACGGTTTCAAGACCAGAGGAGTCATACGAAGGAAATAAAGGAAGAGTCACGGAGATACTCCAGAATTATGGAATAAACAACCAAGAAGTCTACATCTGTGGACTAAAAGATATGATCGACTCTGTTTCAGAAATCCTCAAGTCAAAAGGACTTCCAGAAGAACAAATACATTTCGAAAAATACGATTAGTATTTTTCGTGGTGCCCGGGGCGGGACTTGAACCCGCACTTCCGTAAGGAAACAAGATTTTAAGTCTTGCGTGTCTACCAGTTCCACCACCCGGGCGACTTAGTGCTATTTTTGAAGATGTATTGTCTGTGTTGGGAATGCCATACTTATCTTCTCTTTTTCTAACATCTCTCTAATTCCAAAATTAATTTCTTGCTGCTTGTTCATATATTCCACATATTCATTCGAAAGTACATAATAAACGACCTCAAACTGTAAACTGAAATCGCCAAACGTTCTAAAATGTGATCTACTAAACTCCACACCATTAACAGACTTAATAACTTTTTCTACAAGACCATTGATTTTCTTAAGCTTGGCTGTTGAAGTTCCATATGTTACTCCAATATCAACAGCAACCCTTCGAGATTTCAACTTCTTGAAATTTTGAACACGAGCAGTAGTCAATTCTTTATTAGAAATAACTAATTCTTCTCCTTGAAGAGTCTCAACACGAGTAGTTTTCAATCCAATCTTTTTAACAGTACCCTCGTCCTTTCCAACAAGAATATAATCTCCAACTACAAAAGGCTTATCAAAATAAATTGAGAACGAACTGAACATATCGGCAAGAATGTTCTGAACTGCTAACGCAATCGCAATACCTCCAATTCCTAAACTCGCAACCAAAGAAGTAATATTTACTCCAAGATTAGAGAGAACAAGTAGGATACCAATACTCCAAACGACAATACTAACAACTATTCTAAGCCCTTGAAAGGTAGTCTTTGCAGCCTTTCCCTTGCCATCAGTATTAGATGCCCATGTTTCCAGTGCAAAAGTAACTAACTCCTGAACCGATTTAATCAATTGATAAACGACAACAATAACAAAAACAATCTCTACTCCCCTATCAAAAGATTCACTAGTCACAAGCATTTTGAATGGGAAATAAAGCGCCAACACATAATAGAAAAGTGGTGATATTCCCTCAATCACTTTAATTAATTCATCATCAATGTCATTAGCTGTCTTAAGAGCTAATTTGTGCAATTTGCCAACAACAACTCTCTTAAAAAGTTTAAAGATCAAAAACAAACCTAAAAACAATAAGAAGGCCATACAATAATCTTTAACAGTGTTTGCCCCCACCGTATAAGATAGATAGCTATCCCATTGCACCAAATATTGTTGCACAAGCTCCATAGGAATAAAGTTTAATTAATTATTCAGCAGATTCTTCTTCAGCACTTCTTGATCCAAGCTCTTTATCTAGCATAAAGATTCCTTCCTTTGAATCACCAATCATTTTGATCTGTGCGATAATATCAGCGGCTGTAGATTCCTCTTCAACCTGCTCATCAATATACCATTTTAGAAAACTCTGAAACGCATAGTCTTTCTTTTTCATAGATAACTCATAAAGCGAATTAATCTTAGACGTTATAAGTTTCTCGTGATCCAAAGCTGCCTCAAAAATATCCAAGATAGATCCGAA
This sequence comes from Candidatus Peregrinibacteria bacterium, assembly GCA_018664365.1. GTDB lineage: Bacteria > Patescibacteriota > Gracilibacteria > UBA1369 > LOWO2-01-FULL-3 > JABJOK01. The sequence continues at coordinate 11,663 of JABJOK010000068.1, forward strand.
ATCTTTTTTAGGCTTTGGTAGAGCAAGAAGTTCTACCTCTCCACCAGTCTGATAAACATATCCATAAAACTTCATTGCGTGCTCCATTTCTTCTTGAGCCTGAATTTTCATCCAAGAAGCAACTCCATTTAAGTCTTTAGCCTCAGCATAAGCTGCCATCGCCAAATATAAATAGGCTGAATCCATTTCAGCTTGAATTTGCTTATTAACTGCATCGTTTACTGCTTTATCCATAGGTAATTGGGTTACAAATAAGTCGCAACCATACTACCCTGTCGCCTGTAAGTTTTCAACAAAACATCAGTCAATTATTCCTGTATCAAAATGATACATTCGACTTACTGGATTATCATAAGAATAATTTGGACCAATTAGTATCTTGTAATTATAAGTATTGCTTGAAGAATTGTATCCATCACAACTCCAAATAAATGCCTGTGTAACAAGACTCTTTGGTGAATTAAAGTTATCTACTGGGTAGATATTCACCTGTCCTCCATGCATACCAGTTCCTCCACAGAAGTAGAAATTCTCATAATCATTTGAGAATCCATAATCATCAACCTGACCACCTGTAGCAAGTACTGTCTTTCCACTATTGATGTCGAAAACAAAAAGCTGACGCCATTCCCATCCAAGGGTTTCATAAACCAAATATTTCTCATTCGGAGTAATATAGTAGTCCATCAACTGCTCACGCCTAACGACATCACCATCACCAGAATCATTTACCTCTCCTACCCATTTCTCAACTCCATCTGTAGTTACATAAATATTAGTTTTTCCAGAAACAGTCTTCTTTGAAACTTTTGGAGAATAATTATCCCAAGTCTTTACAGAAGAGATGTTTTTAAGCATTTCATCATCCTTAACCTCTGTAACAACAAAGAAAGTTTCCTCAACTCCTCCAACCTCATCAAGCTCAACTGTGAACTGATATTTATGAGGAACAACCTCTTCAAAATCATATGCAAAAGTATCATTTACATTTTTATACCAACCTTCAAAGGTTGAATAAGTAGTTTTTGAAGTAACTCTCATATCGAATGCATCCTCAAGCTCACCATCCTCAATATGCTGATAATACTTTTTCAAAACATCAATGTCAGAAAGCTCAGCATCACCACGCTCAATAAGCTCTTTCTCAAATTCAGGCTCGTCATCCTCCTCCAAATCCTCTTCATCAGCCTCCTCGTCCTCATCAGCTTCATCTTCATCTTCGTCAGATTCGTCTTCCTCAACATCACTAGCAATTCCATCATCATCCACCTCTTTAATCATCCCCTCTCCATCTAAAACTTCCTCTCCAGTTACCTCTTCTTTTTCATCTTCAAAATCAATATTAATTCCACACCCACTCAAACTAAACATCATTGCCATCAGCAATAAAAACGTAAGTAAATTCTTCATAAATGTTGGTTAAAACTTGGACAAAATTATACAACTTATCCAAGAAAACACAAGAATCCTACGCAGCTGGACCCTTCTTCTCCTCCTTTCCATTCACAAAAACCTTCATTTCAGGATGGATTTGAACATTTACAGGTCCAATCTCTGTTTCCATCTTCATTTGGACAGGTTTTACCGGAAGCTTTGCCACAGCGTCAAAAAGATCCTTCTGTGCATGAGCAAGAAGTTCCTCTTTTCTTAAACGTGCTTCACGAAGTTTATTATAAAAATCATCACTTTTAAGCTGCTCTTCCCAATCATCTTCCATATCCTTAAGCTGTCCACGAAGATCCTTGTAGGCTGATTTAAGCTGAATATACTGATCATTTTCAATCTTCTCCTCCGATCTCATATCTTTTTTAATCTCCTTCAGCTCTTCCTTAATTTTAGAAATATCCTTCAATGCTAGTGCAATTTTGTCCTCAACCATAAGTATAATTTAATAAATACGCCAAAGGATTCTATCTAAAAAACTCATCATCAAAAAGACGATGTATAGAATTCAAATTGACGAAAAAAAATATCAGACTGTGATAAGATCAGAATATGAAAATAGCAATCATCGGTGGAGGCGCTGCAGGAATGATGGCAGCTGCAACAATCGCCGAAAAAAATAGCAAAGATGAAGTCGTCTTAATTGAGAAGAATACTCGATTGGGACGAAAGGTTGTTATCTCTGGCGGTGGCCGATGTAACCTAACAACTTCAACTAAAGACATTAAAGAGCTTCTCAAAAACTATCCACGCGGAGCAAAATGGTTACGTTATTCCATGCATGAATTCGGACCTCAAGAGACATACAAATGGTTTGAAGACAACGGGATCCCATTAAAAACCGAAGGAAAAAGAGTCTTTCCTAAATCTGATAAAGGAATAGATGTAGTTTATGCATTCACGACAATCTTCTCAGATAACAATGTGCTGGTAAAATACAGTAAAGCCGTGGAAGAAATTGAAAAAGTAGGAACTAAGTTTGTTTTAACACTTCCAGAGAATCAACTAATTGAAGTAGATAAAGTGATCCTCACAACTGGAGGAAGCGCATACTCCGAAACTGGTTCAACTGGCGATGGATACTATTTTGCAAAATCATTGGGGCACAGTGTTACGCAACTGTCCCCTAGTCTTACCTCATTCATGTCAAAGGAAAAATGGACTCATAACCTAGCAGGAGTAAGTATTGAAAAAGTAAAACTAAAGATAGCAGCTCCAAGTAAATATGAATTTGAGGGACCAATTTTATTTACTCACAAAGGAATAACAGGCCCAGCAGTATTTGCGATATCCGCACTATCAGCACATGAAAAAACTCCACTAACTCTCTTCATAGATCTAGTGCCAGATAAAGATTACGACTCGGTGAAAAATGAAATTTCAAAAGATCCACATATATCAATCTCGAAAGCAGTTGCAAAATACATCCCAAAATCATTCACAAAGGAACTTTTAAAAAGTATTCAAATAGATCCAACTAAAAAGATTCGAGAAATAGGGAAAAAAGACATAAATCGAATCTCCGAATCCTTAAAAAACCTTCAAATAACTCTAGCATCACGCACACCTGGAAATGAAATGGTCACAGCAGGCGGAGTAGACTTAAAAGAGATCGATGAAAAAACTATGCAATCAAAAATCTGCCCCGGACTCTATTTCGCCGGCGAAATCCTGGACACCGATGGCTTTACTGGTGGATACAATCTTCAAAATGCCTGGAGCACGGGAAGAGCAGCAGGAAATTCAGCAATCAACGATAGGTAGGATAAAAAGCTGGTGGCTCAAAATAACCATCAACCGAGCCGAATTTAGACGGAGACTTTGGATCAAAAACCAACCCCTTAAAACCAATCCCTTCCATAGATTGTACGTACTCCGGACCATCCTTTCTTCCCATCAAGTCAAAGGCCTTTTGCAAAGATTCCATTTTGTAACCACGATTCCTGGCAAAATTTTGAAAAACCTGATCTCTTGAAGTAGCAACAATAATACAATTCGGACAACTAAGTAATACTTCAGATAAAAGCTTAGAATACATATGAGTTGAAACATCTTGGCGCCTGTAGTCAGCATCAACAACTACATGACTTAATTCGATGACAGGACGTCCATCCTCTGTAATATTAACAACTTTGTATCCTTCCATCCCCACAACCTTTTCATCATCAAGTGCCAAAACAATATGAGAGTTTTTGATCATCTGCATAACATCAGCAACTACGGACTTACGAATATCTTCAGGCCCCTTACCTTTCAATTTAACATTATCAGAATCAAGACCAGAAAAAAGAGACTTAACTAAATCATCAGACACTTGATCAAAGTCAGATTCATCAATTTCTTCTGCGTCTCTACCTGATACATACTTAATACCCAAAACAGTAGAATTTATAAATACAGTCCTATATAATAGGCAAAAGGGCGCTTTTGTCAACGAGATGACCCCCGCACACAATGCCTAAAGCAGCGGAAGAGCAGGGAGGAACAGTTTTATACAAGCAGATCAGTAAAAATACCCAAAAGAATTGGAAATCCAAAATAAATACCAATACTAAAAGCTATTCCAATAAGGACTGGAATTAAAAACCGCTTTGTTTTAACTCTTTTTGCCTCATTTAATTCTTTATAAACAGTAAGCTCATTTTTTGACGTAAACCTTGTGACAAATATAAGTAAAATCAAATTCAAGCCCGCAAAAATCTCTCCAGAATAGCTCAATACTTTGTCATATAATAATATCTCCTTAGGAACTAACTCCATCATAACATCATCAATATTCGAGAATCCCATCTCGTAAGAATAATACAAATTCATTGCTCCGGCTGTGTTTTCCTGAGCTGCAACATCAAGAGCTTTAATTAAAGAAAC
>JABJOK010000107.1 GCA_018664365.1 Candidatus Peregrinibacteria bacterium
GGATGAAGTGGGCTCTCAAGAAGAGCCTCAGGGAATACAAAAGGCTACTAGTGATGTGGCTATAGATGTAGCAAGTCCAGAATCTGAGCCTAAGGATGCATCTGGTGAAAAAGCTCAAAGTCCTGATCTTGCTGAAGACCAAACATCTTCCGAATCTGTTGAAAAACCGCAGAAATTCAGATTAAAAGTAAGAGAGCAATTTAAATCTCAAGTTGGAAAAGTATCAATATCAAAGGCAACCGCAGACAAAATTGGTGCCACTCCTGGTTGTTTTATAAGCATTTCAGCTAATGATAGGCAAATAGAGATTGCCGAGGTTCACGTTCCAGAAAAACTAAGAAATGATGTAATTCTTCTCGATGCAAAATCAAGAGAATTTCTAGGACTAAAAGCTGCAGAAGAATCTGACTTCCAGGTTTCAGTTTATTAATAGCTCATCAATGATGTCTGAATCTGATCCAATTCCTCCAGTAATACCACAAACTGGCGAACATTCTGGTCAAAGGCAACGGCCTATTCTAAGCGTCTACACTTCTTCATCTCCTGATGCAGAAAGAAGCAGAATTGAGGTGGATGGTAAAGTCAAATCAACACATGGCAGAGTTTTGGCGGTATATGACCATCATCGTTCTGGAGAGAGAATTAATTTGGATGCGGTACCAGGGCTAGTTGATGAATCTATGCTAGCAATGACAGACGAATTGGCTGCCTCCGGCCTTGATACAGATTTTGTTGTTTCGGCAGTAGTTGTGCGCATGGGGGGCAAAGACAAGGTGAATGAGAGAGATTTAAGGATTTTAGAGGCTGCATCAGAGTGGTGTGACCTTTTGGTTAGTGATGAGACAGATCAGTTAATTAAAGATGCTGGCCTTAGTTTGCATTTTCATATGAAAAATAGAGGATTTTCTAGAATGAAGGAACTGTGTGAGCAAAAGGGAGAATTAAATCCATTAAATAGTAGGCCTACTCCTTCTGATGAGACTATGACTCAAATTGCAAATGAACTTGCTGATGAACTTGAAAAGTCAATTAGAGGAGATCGTCTTGAGGAGGGCATGCAAGCGCAAGACTATTTGGCTAAAAAGGATTCTACTTGTGAATCATGGACAGAGAGAAATGTCCGTAATGATGAATTATTAGCCTTAACTATTGCAGAAAAGGGTGAATACTTTGATCCATTGTTTATAACCGAACTCGTTAAAGGCAAACTACGAATTGATGCTGTTAGACAGGGGCCTGACGAAGATGGACGCGAGCTATTTCACTATGTTATTGGCTTAGTACCTGCTTTCAATGAAGAGTTGGACTTGCGTCTCTTAATTGAAAAAATGAATGAAGCAGATCCAGTTGTGCAAATACAAATTCAACAAGGCATTGAGGAAGCAAATTTCAGAGGATGGGGAGGAAGATCTGTTGCATTTGGCTCTCCACATGGCATTCGCTCAGCTTTGAGACCTGAGGAAGTGGCCCAAATAATTGAGGAAAACATCCATCTTTGTAAAAAATAAAAACTGACCGCATTGGCCAGTTTGATTTTTATTGGAGCTGCACCATGGAGGATGTTCGAACTGGGATTTGTAAATTCTGTGCTTGAGTAAATTGATAGGGGTTTCTTCAATAAGATGCAGGAATATGGTATAATTTGGCGATGGAAAAAAACACTATTCTGAAAAATATTGCCGAAGCAAAAGAAAATCTTCTTTCTCTTAAGAAGAGAGTTCTTGAGCTAGAAGAACATGTCGAAGACTGTTTTGAAAGCAAAAAGTTGCTGAAATATGAAAAATTACTTGATAAATCGGGAGATGAGTAAACTATTGTATAAAAATCTGGAGAGCGGTGGAGGCGATTTGCCGAAAAAAAGGCCAACTTTTAATAATCTGGAGGTTGAGGAATTCGATATGGAGGAACTTCTTCATACGATATCAACTCTTGAGAATGAGTACGGTCAGGTTCAAGCCCGCTTAAAAACTTTGGAGGAATCTATGAATGACTTAAAAAGCGATAGTTTAATTGATAGAGCGCTATTCGAGACCGCTCTTATGGAATTAAAAGAATTGAAAGAGGATATAAGCAAAGATGACTACTTAGAAAAGCTTAGAGAAATGATTAGGAGTCTGCAGGAAGAAGCAGATGCAATGGATGTTGATTTAGAAGATGTACGTCATAGTGCTCCTCCTTTACGGAGGTTCAAATTACCTAGGTCTATGAGGGGTGCAAAAGGTAAAAGATATTTTGAACGCTATAGGGATTCAAATGTTAGGGACATTAAGCCTCATGAAATGTGGCGAATTTCCCAGGACTTTGATGCAGCATTACAAGCTTATGAATTTGCAAAAGAAAAAAGGCTCCCCTGGAGAACTTCGATATATGGATTAGTTCCCCTCCGAAAAAATCTCTTGGCGAGGCCTGACACAATAGGTGTTGTACGTTATTTGCTGGAGAGACAGAGAGGTGGTTTTCCGGAAGGAAGTGTAGAACTTATTTTTCAAGATCCTTCTCTAGAAATCGTCTCAATTATTCATAATCAATTTGGCATATTGCCACGATTTGCGCTTATGATTGGACGCACTCTTTACTTTGAAGGCATGAGCGCTAATGAAGTTAGGTCTTTAACAAGGGAAGAGGTAAAGAGGACTTTCAAGGAGATTCTTATGGTAAGAAGATCGATATCAAATATTTCTATGTTTAGAGGTAGATATGTCGTCTCAGTTGCTCATGCACCTCCAGGGTGGTTTATGAATGAAGAAGAGGAGGCTGCTTTTCGACAAAGTTCAGATCCTGAAAAATTTTTGTCTACCTTGAGGCCAAAAGAAAATCCTACAATTAGAGAGTGTGAAAAAGTTAAATCGTCATTTTTAAGGCGATTTGTAAATGCTCCTCCCCCAGCAACTTTTATTCTTAGGGGGCATGGTGGACCGAAGGCATTTTATCTTACACAGCAATTATCTGACGAAGATGGATCAGTTAGGGCTAAAAATGCTAAAATAATCTCTACAGATGAAATGACTGAAGCCCTATTAAAGAGATATGAAAAATGGAAAACTAGCAAAAAATCTTACTTACTTGAAGAAGATATTATTATTCTTGGTGCTTGTCATAGTAGTGAGTTTCTGCGAACAGTCCTTCAAAATCACGCTGCGCAAATTACTCCTATTTCAATTGCAATGACCGAATTTGGTTTTGTGGGGGCTGAAAGAAGACCTGGTAAAACTTTTTTTTCGGACAAGTTTCATGCTGGGGAATATGACCCCAAGATTTCTGACTATTTTGAAAAAGATGCTAAAAACTTCTTATCTGACTTCACCTTATACAAAAGAGTGGGAGGCAAATTGAAGCATTTGGGGGAAAGTAATAAAGAACCTGATAAGCCTTCCGAAGATATTGAGGCTTAAGTTTTGGAGCGGGTGCACTTCGCTTCGCTACGTCGTACTTAATCATCCGGTTCACTTTGTTCACCGCATGCTTAAGCAACGGGAATATCTCACCCTACGGGTTCTCTTCAGTCACTAAAATAAAAAATACCAGCGTGTGCTGGTCTTTTTTATTTTGGAGCTGCACCGTGGAGGATGTTCGAACTGGAAGTGCTTTTTTATTACCTTCTCAGCAGTGCTCCTAGCCTGCTTCTTATCCACCTTTTCACATTACCTCGTTCTTCCTCTCCACTTTCCACATCAAGTTCTTTCCTGAAGTGAACTAATGCTGACTCATCGATTTCGACGTTATCTGATATTTCCTCTTTCCCCTGTTGGTAATATGGGCCTTCATATTCGCTTGGAAAAACATACTTATGTGGGCCCACCTTGTATTTTTCTTCACCATTTACTAGAGAAGCTAAAATAGTCTCGAGATCATGAATTTTAATCTCATTCTCATCGCCATGTACTGGAACATCGTCCATCGTTGTCTCAAAACCATTTCCTTTAAAGAATTTTAAAACATCCAATTGGGCTGCGTTTGCCTCAATTACAGCTTCTCTTCCTGGAACTTTGCGCGAGTAATCTCTAACAAATTCTTCTATAGCCTCCAGAGCGAATGTAGCGATGCCATTTTTGCGATAAAGTGGATCTACCTTTCTATGACTAAATCTAAATTCGTTACCATAATCTCGAAGTGCAAATTCTGCCACATTTGCTTCTTGACCTTCTTTCTTTATTTCAAAGTACAGAATATTATTGACATGGTCCCCATCAACCTTTCTCTCCCTTTTATATATGTGCAAATCCAGGGGGATGGAGGAATCAAGGCGAACAACTTTTAATAATCTTTCACCTTTCACTTTAAGATACTTTGGCACCACTTTTCGAACAGAAGATACCATAGTTTTTCTAAAAATATCTTTCTTCTCAATCTCTACGCGCTTCCTAGGTCCTTTCTTATCTTCAGCTTTAACACTGTCATCATACTTTGTAAGTTCCGGATTATCTTCTAAGTATTGAAAATACTGATTTATTCTTTCTTCAGGCGATATTCCTTCTGTTTCGACCATATTTTTGTTTTTATTTTCCTCTTATTATACCACAAATAAACCTTTTTTGTATTGTTAGAGTCGATTTTTTTGTTCCACTAGTATCTTGCGATTGTAAATTCTTCTACTGGCTTGAATCCTATTTTTTCATATACAGCAATTGCACTAGCATTATCGTTCGCCGTGAACAATAGTCCATACTTTTTCCCCTCATCAAAGTAGTTTTTACACAGATAACTAACTATCTGTTTTGCATACCCTCTCCCCCTAAACTCCTTTAATGTCCCTACTCCTCCAATCTGAAAGTACTTTTCTGAAACCCCATGAATATTAGCTTTTGAGACTATTTTATTCCCATCCCTTATTAAAAATTCTTGATGAGGAATTATTTTCCCCCTATCTTCTTCCGTTATTAGTTGGCCGTTATCTTCATTTTGCAGCGCAACAACTTCATCAATATCTTCCACAGTAGCCCTGTCTTCATTTCCCTTAGAAAAATCTGTGAATTCATTTTGTGAAAGAACATATACCGTTTCGGAACTTGTTTCTTTTGGTGTAATGCCATACTTCTTTAATCTTTGGATTGTAGGTGTTGCGAATTTTTCAAAGTTTGCAACAAATTCAACTGAGATTTTGTCTTCAACAGCATAATCCACAAGGGCCCGAACGACTTCTTTCTTTAGAGCATTTATCACAAAATTCTTGTGTTTCTTGTAATAGGTTGCTAGCCCCATAATTTCTCCATCAGTAAAATATCCATAGTACACAACTTCTGAAAATGGATCTTCATAGTTTTTAAAACTACCAATTGCAAACAAGTTTTCCCTTTCATTTTTATAGCAAAAATTAAGTATCTCTCTCTTATCCTTTGCTTTTAGCTTTTTTATCATGTGTTGATTCTAACACTATCTTCTATTTTTCTGAATACAGCGTCAGATTTGCTTTATTACCTCTACCCCACCTCAATAAAAAATCGGCTTTTCCTTATTTGAAAGCCGCAAATTCGGTTCTAACTTTCTTGGAGCGGGTGACGGGAATCGATCTACTCTCACTTCGTTCGCTTCGCTGTCCTTAATAATCCGATTCGTAAACTCATCGCATTCTTAAGGCAACCCTACGGCTGCGATTTAACCGACATTCGCTAAAATAAAAAATACCAGCAGGTGCTGGTCTTTTTTATTTTGGAGCGGGTGACGGGAATCGAACCCGTGTCATCAGCTTGGAAGGCTGAGGTAATGAGCCATTATACGACACCCGCTCATTAAACTTTTCGTGCGGAATGAATTTATCGCAGAGTGAGTAAAATTTCAAGTAATTTTTGTAATTTGCATTTGCAATAATTTTTGACTAAAATTGTTTCACTATGACTGAGAAGAAAACAAAAAGACAAAGACTCAAAGAGATGCTTACAAAAAGGAATATTGTGATAGCTGTTTTGTTCGCGCTTTTTGTCTCTCAGTATTTTCAAATGCAAAGCATGTTTGGGACCTTTTCATTTCTTCAGGGGCGTGATAGCTCTTTGATTACTGAAATAGGACAAATAAAAGAAGCATATGGAGAATTTTCTGGTGATCTTAATGAGATGCGTGATTATTTGAGGCTACCTACTAAAAGTTATACTGGCTTTAATGATAATGCAGATTTCGAGGAGACTGAGGACGAAAACCAAGACCAAGTTCAATTGGCACTGTTTAAATATGTAGACTTTTTGGCAACTGAAAAAAATAGCCTTGAACGAACTGAAGTTAATAAAGAGATGCTTGGAGCCGTACTTAAGTCTGTTTCATTTAATCAGATGATTGAAGATAGCGGGTGGTCTATTTTAGACGGAGAAACAGTTTCTATTTTAAATGAAAATGGCGAAGAGTTCTTGAAGGTAGTTCTTGATTCTGAATCAGGAAAAGTTTTTGCAAATACTGTAATCGCAGAAATTGAGATCACGGCTGAAACTGCAAAAGATTTTGAGAAACAGTTAGCGGAATTTTTGACTGGCCAGAAAAACAGAATTGGTGATTCTCAAAAGTGGCTTACTGATGCAGATGCGGCTCTCAATGAAGCGTTGAAGACTGAAGATTATTTGGCATTGCCAGTAAATATTGTTGCAAGTGCAGGTGAAGATAGCGATCTTTCAAGAAGATATGAGGTGACTAATTTGAATGATGATCCAATTGGAGAGATTGTTTTTGATCCTTCTGAGATGACCATTACATTACTTGATAAGAGAAATCCTGACCTATCTGTTCAAGCTGATGATATTTCAACAGCTCTTATTCCTTTTCTTAAGAATTTAGATACAAAGACTTTATTAGAGAAAAAATATTCTGACTCTCTTGCTGGAGTTAAAAATACTCTTGGTGATAATGGATTCCAGCTGCTTCTTGAGCAGGCAGGAATTAAAGTAAGCGAAGATCCTCGAGAGGATGAGTTGAGAGTTTACTTTGATTTCATTGATGTGGATGAAGCTATATTAAGCTCCGTAGCTATTGAAAAATCAACCGGCGTCATAAACATAGTCGACTCCGAGGGCAACAATCCTCAAAACCTACTCCTGTTTGATCCGGAGTATAAAAAAAAAACTCTAGAACTCCCTGAGTATGTTCCAATTTACGGTGATGAAGCGCTGAGTAGTGATTCCGCTATGACTATTTTAGTTGCAGGTAAGCATGGAGCACTTGTTGATACTATGATTATTGTTCATATAGATGATGGACGTAGAGATATGAGAATGGTGAGTTTACCAAGAGATCTTTTCTTTCAGGGTAGAAAAATAAATGCATATGCTCACTATTATGGAATGGGTGAGCTGGCTAAGGAGCTGAGTAAGATCAGTGGATATGAAATTGATAAATACATTCTTATAGATATGTATGCCTTTATTGATGTAATCGATTTAATCGGAGGAATTGATATCACTTTGGAGAATGCAGTTATTGATCCTACATATAGAGTTGTTGATGATGGTGTTGAGGGAACACTTCACTATGAGCCTGGAGACTACCATTTGAGCGGTGTGGAGGCGTTGAGGCTTGCAAGGACTCGTCACACATCTTCAGATTTCGCACGTGCAGAGAGACAGCAGTTGATCTTGAAGGCTATTCAGTCCAAGGCTAGAAACTTTGGATTTGGAGATGCAGATACTATTTATGAAATTGCTCGATCTGTCTTAAAGCAAACTGAAACTAATATTGAACTTGAAGAGGCCATTGCATATTTTTTTAGATATCAGAATTATGAAATTACTTCTATGGATGTCATGTCTAGTGGGAATGTTCTTTATGTGCCGGAATACACCACGGTTGAAGAATGTGCTACAAGGAAGGCAGAGGCAGAAGCTAATGGAGAAGATGCATCAGGCTGTGATGATTTGAATCATGCATACACACTGGCACCACGTGATAATGATTGGAATTTGATCAAATGGTTCTTTAGAGAAAACTTCGATACCGCTTAGTATATTTAGTCGCTATAGGTTGAGAAAAACTCGTTTTTTTGGTATAATTAAAAATCAATAATAATTATTATGACTGAACTTAGATCAATTGAGGGAGATGGAGAAAATCCATCAAAATTAGAGGATTTGCGTGATACCACTGGACTTCGTGCTGTTGATGCAGCAGAGCCAATAAGTGATGCACAGACTGCCGAATCTCCACAGGAGGTAATAAGACAACAGGAGGTTCCTTTAAGAGATGTTGAAAGAATACTTAAAAGAGCTAAAAGGAAAAAAGAAGTCGCTATAATTGCAGGACGTACTATTGATGATCCAGCTCAGGCACTAAAGAATCTTCAAACTGCAGTTAGAACTACTAAGAGACATCTCAAACAATTGGATAGAGGTTCTATATATTTTGCTAATTTTTCTGGAGAAACTTCGGGTGAATCTGATAAAGCAGGTGAATATGTAGACGCACTTCAATTGATGCATCCAGCTAAAAGGATTGCTCATAATCTTGGGCATGAAGTTGCACATATGAAGGGAAAAGTTGATTGCGAAGGCCTTGTAGAAGGATATCTTCGTGCTATTGGACTTATTGAGGGAGAAGGCGATGCAATTGAAACAACTCATAAGTATGACGTGATGCTTGAAGAGTTCTATGAATTCGTAGAGAGGGCACGTGGAAAAAAGGATTCAAAGGCCTTTATTATAAAAATCTATAATCTTTATTATAAAGGGAGAGACAATGATATTTATAAATTTTATGACAAAAACTATATTAGTACTTTAGATACTGAAGAAGAAAAAGAGCAGGCAATGGTAGAATTTGAGCAGGTATTCCCTGATTTAGATGTGACTATGGATTCTGGTAAATATGAAGTCATCCGTATTAGCGATGTGGTTGATGAAGAAGAATACAGGGGTGATGTAGTCATCAATGCACAAGAACGATTTTCACAAAGGAGTCAGGAGTTTGAAAATGGTGGTCAACAATTTGACAGGACAGGTTAATTTCAATAGAGTTGCGCAGCAAATTAAGTGATTCAAACCCACTATGCAACTTAAGAAAGGAGAAATTATCGAATTTGATGTGCACGCAATGGCCTTTGGCGGGTCAGGTATTGGTAAATACGAAGGAATGACTGTCTTTGTTGATAAGGCTATGCCTGGAGATCGTGTTAAGGCAGCGCTGACAAGGATTAAGCCAAAGTTTGCAGAGTCAAAGTTTGTTGAGATCGTAAAGCCATCTCCTGACCGAGTTGAGCCGAAGTGTAAATACTCTGGAAAATGTGGAGGATGCCAATTGCAGTTTATGCCTTATAAGAAGCAGGTTGAATTCAAGCAACAGAATGTCATTGATTCATTTGAAAGAATTGGAAAAATATTTGATGCGAACGTTCTTGATGTAATTGAGTGTAAAGAGCCATTTTATTATAGAAATAAGATGGAGTTCTCTTTTGGTTATGATGCTGATATGCAGTTCACTCTTGGTATGCATGTACCTGGGCGTCGTTTTGATATCCTGGATCTTACTGAATGTCATCTTGAATCAAAATTATCAACAGACATCCTAAATATCACACGTGCATTTATGAGAGAGAGTGAGTGGAAGCCTTTTAAATATTCTATTGGAAAAGGATTTCTTCGAGCTTTATATATTCGTGAAGGAAAAAGAACTGGAGAAGTTCTTGTTAATTTGGTTACATCAGATGATGTTCCAAAAAACTTTGATGAAGAAATTAAGAAGTATGTAGATAAGGTTTCTACGATGAGTGATGGAGACCAAAAAGTCACTTCCATATATTGGACTACCATTATAAGTAAAAGAGGGCAAAGACGACAAACGAAGGAAAAAGTACTATTTGGAAAAAGGTTCTTAACAGAAAAAATGATCCTAGAGAATGGTGATGAACTATCATTTGATATTCTGCCTCAAGCATTCTTCCAAGTTAATACTTATCAGGCTGAACTCCTATATCAGGAAGTTTTGAAGCTTGCTACTCAGTCTACAAACGGGACTGTTTTTGATCTTTTCTGTGGAACAGGAACTATTGGGCTTTTTCTAGCAAAGCATTGTGAAAAGGTTCTTGGTATTGAACTAAATGAGGAAGCGGTAAAAGCGGCTCGCGAAAATGCCCAGAAAAACAACATCTTCAATATAGATTTTTACGTAGGTGATGCTACTAAGATGCTTGGTGATATAAAAGAGTTTCCTTCTTTAATTGTTGTAGATCCTCCTCGTGCTGGTCTTACTGAAAATATGATCAAGCATATGAATAGCTTTAATGCTGATCGTATAATTTATGTATCATGCAATCCTTCTACTTTAGCTCGTGACTGTGCGTGGCTTAAGGAATATGGATACAAGGTTAAGAGTGTTCAGCCAGTAGATATGTTCCCTCATACTTATCATATAGAGAATGTTTGTTTGCTGGAGCGGGATTAGTTATCTGATGTTTAAGCACCTGATAGGTAGCTCTGTTTTCCTATGAATGGTATAATCTCCGTTGAAAAATAACCTTACTCATATGAAAAAACTGATTATTAGTTTGTTGGCGATTTTATCGCTAAGTGTTTTGGCTGTGCCAAGCGCTTCTGCAGTAACATTATCTGCTGCTGAAAATGTAATTATTACACAGAATATTGTTGATGATGCCTATTTTGTTGCTGGTAATGCTGATGTTCAAGCTGAAATTTTTGGAGACCTGCATGTCTTTGGCGGAAATGTAACTATTAATGGAACTATTCACGAAGACCTGATTGTTGCAGGTGGACGTGTGAATGTTAATGGTGAAGTTAAGGGAGATCTGCGAGTAGCTGGAGGACAGGTTTCTATTCTTGGGAATGTAGGAGATGACTTACTTGTTGCTGGTGGCCAAGTTGATGTTGGGCCAAATGCGACTATTGGAGGAACTCTTGCTGCAGGTTCAGGAATACTGACTATGGATGGTGTCGTAAAGGAAGATATTAAAGCTGGTATTGGGTTATTTCTCTTAAATGGTGTTGTAGAGGGTGATGTTGTGGTTACTATTGAAGACAGATTTACCGTGGGGCCAAATGCAAAAATAATGGGAGATCTTGATTATTCTGCATTGCTTGAGATAGATATCCCTGAAGAAGTTGTGGCTGGAGAAATTTCATTTAATAAATTTGATAATGAAGAAGCTGTTGTTGAAGATGTTACATACGGATTCATGCTGGCTAAAGTATTAAGCTTTCTATCTTCTCTGTTGCTTTTGCTTATGCTCGTACTGTTCTTCCCAAAGGCACTTACTATGTCTGCAAAGACAGCAAAAGCTGCTCCAGTTAAAACATTTGGTGTAGGTGTTCTTGCAATGCTTATCGGGTTTGTAGCTCCTCTAATTTTATTACTTACTATTATAGGTCTTCCTCTTGCAATAATTACTGCTGCAATGTTGGTTGTTCTAATATATGTTGCGAAAATATTTGCAGCTGTTTGGATTTCTAGCTATGTCATTGATTATAAAAAGAAGATAAAAAAGACTAAGCTGTTTGGATTCACAGCACTCGCACTTCTTGCATACTACCTAATCGGAATGATCCCTATTATTGGATGGTTAATTCACCTAGTTTTATTCCTAGGAGGAGCTGGAGCTGCAGTACTCACCGATTTCGAATACTTCAAATTCTTGAAGTCTAAAAATATGATGTAAGAGATTAAGTGGCCATTTTGGCTATGACGTATTTCTTAGCTTCCTTTCGGGTTTTGATCTCGTGCGAAAGTTGTTTATCACGAACTTCTTTAAGTATATCCCCTACTTTTTCTCCCTGCTCAATCCCTAGAATGCTCATAATCTCCTTTCCACTTATTAGCTGCTTTGGCATAAGTTTGAGCTTTGCTATCTCATGTCTATAGAGTTTCTTAAGCTTTTCGTACATTGAAAGGTCCATAGGAATTATCCCCATTGAATCTGCACGATAAACCTCAAGAAGTTCTTCGAACCCTGGCTGTAAAAACCAGTGTCGTCTGCGAGCATCTGGCATCTCAAAAAGTGGAACAACCATCATGTGATGTTCTATAAGCCATTTCACCCTGTCGATTGTCTTCTTATCAAACTTTAATCGTTTGAGTATTTTACTCGACATCTCTGCCCCTACTTCTGAATGATGATCATATCGTATTCTATCTTCATCAGCTTGAAAGGTATCGTACTTACCAATGTCATGCATTAGAGTTGCCCATTTTAGGGCGATGGTTGGAGGATTCTCTGGAAGTGGATTCGGGTCTCCTTCTTCCTCAGTAAGGCTATTTAGGGCTCTTAGGGAGTGATCCCAAACATCTCCTTCTTGGTGATACATCTTTGGTTGAGCCAGCCCTTTCAATTTGCAGAGCTCTGGAATTATTAATTCTAGAGCCTCTACCTCAAATAATTCCTCAAATGCCTGCCCTGAATTCTTTTTACTCATTATCATCTTGTTGAGCTCATCTTTAACTCTCTCTTTAGAGATGTCCTCAATAAGCTTTACGTGCTTCTTAACTGCTTGATATGTGTCTGGGTGATACTGCATGTCATATTCATTCTTGAATCTAATTGCTCGCAGTATTCTTAAATGGTCTTCTTTTATCCTCTCCTCTGGTTCTCCTATGAATCTAATAAGCTCATCCTTCATGTCTTTCTGCCCATCTACATAGTCCATGATCTTATCTTCAATTGGATCATAAAAAATAGCATTGATCGTGAAGTCTCTTCGCTTTGCATCTTCTTCCGCATTAGTAAATTCGATAGCATCTGGCCTTCTTCCATCTGAGTATCCTGAATCTGATCTAAAGGTAGCGATTTCAAAGTTATGTCCATTCTGAATCGCTAAAATAACACCAAACTGCTTTCCTATTGGGATTGTGTGCTCCAAAAGTTCTTCAATCTCATCAGGTTTTGCAGAGGTCACGATATCAAAGTCCTTTGGCTCTATGCCCAGCAACATATCGCGAACACAGCCACCAGCCCAGTAGGCTTCATGGCCTGCTTTCTTTAAAATTTCTATTATTTCTATTGAGGTTGCTTTCATTTCTTTCCTATTATACTGGATTTTCTCTTGTGAGAAAGCCTTGAATCAGTATAATTGCGACCAAAATTTAATACTATGCATGCTTGACGGAGCTCCCTTATCTTTGGAAATTGATACTGCAGAAGAACGTTTGTTACCTGTAGCAGACGTATTCTCTTGTGCAGATATTACTCCCGAGGTTAATGAACGAATACTGATGGTTCTTAAACGCCTAGTTGTTGACGATTTTGAGAATAACCCTGAGTATCCGGTTTTAGTAGATGCTGTTATTCAGGAGGTCCGTCGTCCATTGGCAGAATATATTAGAGGAATAGTTCTGCCCGGAGAAGAAAACTTGTTGGATCCTACTCTTGCAACTATTGCTAGCAAGCTTGAAGTAGGCTCAGAAGCAAAACCCCATGCCCCTTCAGTAAAAGCGGCTATTCTTGATGCAGTCAAAAGGCTTGATAAGGAACTCTATGAACATCTTGAAAGTACTGCCATGCTGGCATACCAGATTGCTCGAAGTGTTAGCGAGAAAGGTGAAGTAGAAGACCCTGCACTCGCGATGATATCTAGAGATGGTGGTTTTCTTCATGATATTGGAAAAATAGACGCATCTATAACAGCTTTAATTAATCAGAAGAGAGACTTAACTCTTCCTGAATGGAAAACGGTTTATCAACATCCAGTTATTGGAGGGATTGTTCTTAAGTTACTGTCATTGCCTGATCGCGTAGCTAAAGTTGCTGATAAACATCATGTCACCAATCATAAATCTCCACGACGTGGTATCCACCCACTAAATGAGCTTCCTTGGGAGGTTAAAATAGCAACTGTTGCCGATCATATTTCAGCCATGCTAGACGATAGGCCTAATCATCCAGTAAAACCAATGGGCCGTCTAATTAAGACCCTTAAAAAGGACTCATCCAAAGAAAGAGGAATTCTTGACCCGATTGCTGTGGAAGCCTTTTTGGGTATTTGTACGGAACTTGGCTATGACGAAGCTTCTGAGGAAGTTATTCCGGCTAGACTACTCCTTTTAAATTACGCTAGGATGCGACAGGAAATGTAATTTTGCTATGAAAATCCTATCTATAGAGACATCTTGTGATGAAACTGCGTGTGCCGTCGTTGAAGATGGGAAGAAGGTTTTGGCAAATACAATTGCATCGCAGATTGATATTCACGCAAAGACTGGTGGAGTTGTTCCTGAGGTTGCTGCTCGTGAACATGTTCTTAAAATGATTCCGGTATTGGATGAATGTTTGAAAGAATCTTCATGTGATTGGGATGACATTGATGCCCTGGCCATCACAAAAGGTCCAGGACTGATAAGCTCGCTTATTATTGGTACGGAAACAGCGAATGTAATTTCTTATGTAAAGAAGAAGCCACTTATTCCTGTTCAACATATCACTGGGCATATTTATTCTAATTGGCTGGATACTGACGAAGAAATAGAGTTCCCTGTTCTTATTTTGACGGTTTCAGGAGGACACAATGAGCTTATATTGATGAAAGGGCATCATGAATTTGAGGTTTTGGGAGAAAGTCGTGATGATGCTTCTGGAGAGGCCTTTGATAAGGTCGCAAGAATACTCGGACTAGGTTATCCGGGAGGTCCTGTTATCTCTAAAATTGCTGAAGAAGGTGATGGCAGTTCTTTTTCTCTGCCTCGTGCTTATTTGGAAAAAGGGAGTCTGGACTTTAGTTTTTCTGGACTTAAAACTGCTGTGCTGACTGAGGTAAAGGAATATGCAAAGGCTAGAAACATTGAAAATGCCGAAGATATTGATCAAAAATTCAAGGCTGACCTAGCGGCAAGTTTTCAGGAAGCAGTAGTAGAGATACTTGCCAACAAGCTCTATATGGCTTTTGAGAAATATTCTGAAATCAAGGAAGTGCATCTTGCTGGAGGTGTTTCTGCTAATTCAAGATTGCGTGAAGTTATACAGGAAAAATTTGATGGAAAAATCACTTTTAGACACCCTAAATCTATAAAATACTGTACTGACAATGCTGCTATGATCGCGTCGGCTGCATATTTTCTTCATGTAAATTCTCCAGAAAAATATAAGCCTTGTTCTAATATAATTCCGACCACATCCTTCGAAATTTTCTGACTTGCAAAATGAGTAGAGCATGGTAAAATTACAGTCAAGCTTTTCGACTTACTAAAATTCTATTCTAAGTATGGCAGATAAAGGTACTGAACCGGAAATAAAGAAATATAAACCTTTTCAAACTCCAAAGGGTGTTCACGACATTCTTCCTGATGATTATGAATATCATACTTTCCTAAAGAAAGTTGTGCGTCATCGTGCAAGACAGGCTGGTTTTAGGCGTATTTCAACTCCGATTTTTGAATATACTGATTTATTTGCACGTAGTATTGGAGAAGGGTCAGATATCGTTTCTAAGGAGATGTATGAGTTTAAAGATAAAAAAGGGAGAAGTCTTACATTGAAACCTGAAGGAACTGCTGGAGTCGTAAGAAGCTATATTCAACATGGAATGAATCAACTCCCTCAACCATCTCTTTTATATTATTTTGAGCCTCACTTTAGATATGATCGTCCACAAAAAGGCCGATATAGACAGTTTTGGCAGTTTGGTTTTGAGGTTATTGGAGAGAGCGATCCTGCACTAGATGCGCAGGTTATTCAATTGGCAAATAAAATACATGGTGATCTTGGAATCGCTGAACTTTTTGAACTTCAACTAAACACTATTGGTACTCTTGAAGCTCGTCAAAAATACATGCAGACACTTGAGGACTATTATGTGGGTAAAGAGCGTTCTCTGTGTGAAGACTGCAATAGTCGTCTTCATAAGAATCCTTTACGCTTGCTTGATTGTAAAGCAGAGGATTGCCAAATACTTGCACAACTTGCTCCTGTAATGAAGGACTACCTGGATAAAGAGTCTATTGAATACCATGAAGAATTGATTTCATACCTTGATGAAATGGGAATTTCATATACTGAAAACCCTAAATTAGTTAGAGGTCTAGACTATTACTCAAAGACTGTTTTTGAATTTTGGGATAAAAGTGAAGGAGCACAAAATGCTATTGGAGGAGGAGGTCGATATGATGGTCTCGTAGAATTACTTGGTGGTCAGCCTGCACCTGCTGTGGGATATGCTGCTGGTGTTGAAAGGCTAATCGCAAATATGAAGAGAGAAAAAATAAAAGTGCCTTCAAAAGATGATCTTCATGTTTTTGTTGCACAGCTTGGTACAGAGGCAAAGAAAAAATGCCTTCCACTCATTAGTGAACTTCATGAAGCTGGAATTAAGGCAGTTGGAGCCCTAGGAAAAGGCTCAATAAACATTCAACTTAGGCTTGCTGATAAATTTAAAGTTCCTTATGCGATTCTTATTGGAATAACTGAAGTACGTGAAGAAACTGCAATTATCAGAGATATGTCTAAGGGAATTCAGGAAACTGTGAACTTTGATGAAGTTGCAGAAAGAATGGTAGAGCTTATTGGTGAAGACAATTTAGATTTATACACTCCTGGTGAACTTGTCTACTCTTAGTAACTAAATCGGTAGAAGTTCGTTAATACTAGTGTTATATTGGTTTTGTTAATCCTAAAATCCTATGAAAAAATTATTTTTGTTTGTTTTCGCGTTTTTAATCGCGAGTGTTCCTGTTTTTGCAGGAAGTTTTTCTGATGTCCCAAGTGATCATGAAAATCATGCTGCTATCGAATATCTTTATGAAGAAGGTATTGTTAGTGGTTATGAAAATGGTGAATTTGGACCAGACAATATGGTAAACCGTGCTCAGGCTGCTAAAATTATATCTGGTGGCTTTGGTCTTGCTCAAAAAGGTGATTACTCAGTTGAATTTGATGATGTCCCAAGTAGTGAATGGTTTTTCCCTTATGTAATGGCTGGAAAAGAGGCTGGTGTAATTAGTGGTCATGAAGATGGTTATTTCCGTCCTGCAGATGACGTTAATCTTGTTGAAACCCTAAAAATGGTTGTCCTTGCTGGAGAGGTTACTGTTTCAGATGAAGTTAATGAGTTTGTTTTCTCTGATGTAGAACAGGATGCTTGGTATGCACCTCATGCGCTTTATGCCAGAAATCAAAATATTGTATGGCCTGATGAAGAAGGAAATCTAAATGCTGATACAAAAATGACACGTGGTGAATTCTCTGAGATCATTTACAGAATGATGATTGTTTTAGAAGAAGGAGGCCCATTTGATATTGGAATGACATGGGATTATTACAAGAGTACCGTTCTTCCTTTTAAAATGAAGGTGGAAGGTTCATGGGAGGTGATTGAGAGCGATGAGCAGGTTACTTTCTTTAAGCCTGATACCGAATATTCACAGTTCTCACCTGAAAGAGTTTACCCAAATACAGGTGTTGTAACGGTTGCTGTAGATGATAATGAAGAAGGTCTGGGGTCTGAAGGTTACTTTGATAACATTCAAGGAGCTTTTTCAGGTGCAGATTACTCTGAATTTTCTGTTGATGGATTCCCCTCTCTTGAAGTTCTTTATTCTAATGAGAGAATTGTTGACTGGTATGTTTATCTTGATGATGGAAGAGTTTTAGCTGTTTATACTGAGTTTGGAGATGGAGACTTCGCTTATCAGCTACAAGAAACTATTAAGACTATGCTACATAGTCTCGCATATCAAAAAGTGTCCTCTGTTGACTATGATTCAATTCTAAATGATATTTTTGAGGTTGTTTTGGTAGAGAGTGAAGGAATGGATGCTATCAATACTCTTCCAGATGCAACAATTATAGATACTGACACAATTGGTGTAGGAACAGGTCCTATCGACTATTATTATAGTACAGAGGTTGATTATACGTTTAAATATGAAAGAGAGAGTGATGTTATACTAGCGACAGAAGAGGGCGAGACATCTGCATTTTAAATCGTTAATCTTACAATATGAATCACAAAACTCGTTTAAGAAGATATGGATCAATCTTTTGGGCAGCAATTGCTGTGATTGCTGTTTCTATTGGATCGTTTATCTATTCACTTTATGGCATTGAAAATAATGTTGAGGATCTTGGTGTTGTCACTGTCACAACTTCGCCTGAAGGAACGTCTTATGTGAATCCAGGAACGGTTTTCCCAAGTGGACCACCTACCTTTCCAGATCCAACTACTCCACTACCAACAGAATCAATAGAATAATGAAGAATCTTAAGAAGGCGGCACTAAGCGCACATAAAAAATATAAAGGTAAGCTAAATGTTGTATCCAAAGTTCCTCTGAAAACTGTAAAGGATATGAGTTTGTTCTATACGCCTGGTGTGGCGGAACCTTGCAAGGAGATCGCTAAGAAGAAGGAGCTTGCTTATGAGTACACCTCCAAGGGTCATACTATTGCTGTTGTCACTGATGGATCTGCTGTGTTAGGACTTGGCAACATTGGTACGTTAGCAGGGCTTCCGGTAATGGAGGGCAAGGCTGCGCTATTTAAAGAGTTTGGAAATGTTGATGCAGTGCCAATTTGTTTAGATACACAGGATACAGAAGAAATTATTGAAGCAGTAAAATTAATTGCTCCTAGTTTTGGAGGAATTAATTTGGAGGATATTTCTGCACCTAGATGTTTTGAAGTTGAAGAAAGGCTTATAAAGGAACTTGATATTCCTGTTTTCCATGATGATCAGCATGGAACTGCAATTGTTTGTTTGGCTGGTCTTATCAATGCTCTAAAGGTTGTTAAGAAGAAAAAAGACAAGGTTAGAACCGTCATTAGTGGTGCGGGAGCTGCAGGTATGGCTATCGCAAAGCTACTAATGAAATATGGCCTTAAAGATATTATTTTAGTCGACAGTAGAGGCTCTATTTATGACAAAAGACAGGGGCTCAATGATATTAAGAAAAAGATGGCAAAACTTACCAATAGAAAGAAGATAAAGGGAGGCCTTAAAGAGGTACTAGATGGAGCCGATATCTTCATCGGTGTTTCACAACCTAATGTTGCAACTAAGGAGATGATTGCTTCTATGAATGACGGTGCGATTGTTTTTGCAATGTCTAATCCTGATCCTGAGATTCGTCCGAAAGATGCTAAAGCTGGTGGTGCTGCCGTAATTGCTACAGGCAGAAGTGATTATCCTAATCAGATCAATAATGTTTTAGTTTTTCCAGGAATTTTTAAAGGAGCATTGGAGGCAAGAGCAAGTAAGATCACAGATAAAATGAAGATTGCTGCGGCTGAGGCTTTGGCAAAGTTAGTAAAAACTCCAACTGCTAATAAAGTAATTCCTGGTGTTTTTCATAAAGGCGTTGCAGAGGCAGTGGCCAAAGCCGTAAAGAAATTTGCATAATGAAGAAATTCTTAGAAAATAATTTTGGGATTATTTCGGCTGTGGGAGCTGTTTTGGCGCTTTTTATTGGACCTTATCTTCAAGGAGAAACTTGGGAGCTGATATTTAAGTGGTACTTAATTTTCGGACTTGTTTTCTTACTGCTTATGTCTCTCTTGAAAACAGATTTGAAGTCGGTTCTAAAATGTTTTCAAAGGCTTAGATCCATTTTCTCTCTATCAATTGCGAAATTAGTAATTGCCCCTCTTGTTATACTGCTTTTTTCATTTGCTGTTCCTGCAGAGTATAGAGTAGCGATGGTCCTCCTTGCTGCCACACCAGCTGCTATGGCCACTCCAGGGCTTTTATCCCTACTCAAGGGTGATATTAATATGGGAATGGTTGTGAGCGTTATTACTAATCTAATCGCTCCCTTCACGATTCCACTTATTCTTTTCTATACAGTGGGGGCTGATGTTGAATTCGATGTACTGTCTATGTTTGGATTTTTGCTTCTAGTAGTCGCTATCCCATTTGTGATTGGATACTTCATGGAAGAGTTTACTCCTAAGCTTGTAGATAAAATCCAACCTAATATTGGAGCCATTATTACTGTTCACATCTTCTTCTTTAACTTTGCTGCTGTCGCTCCACATGCTGGTGTTATCTGGGCAGATTTTGGACTAGCTCTTCAAGTTCTATTCTTTACTATTATTTTGTCGGTAATTTTTCATATTATTGGTCTTATGGTGTCCTTTAGAGCTAAACCTAAGATGATCGTTACCTCTCTAGTTATTATGGCCTACTTTAATACTGGGCTGGCAATCGTGGTTGCTAATCAATATTTTGATCCTACCACTGTCTTAATGACTGTTGTTTATGAGTTCCCATGGACGATGGGGCTTATCCCTCTTCAAATGATTTTTGCAAAAAAGCGGCGTACTAACTATAATGCTCCCGCTTAGCTTCTAACTTAATTATATGTCTGGACATTCAAAATGGCATTCTATTAAACATAAGAAAGGTGCCCTTGATGCGAAACGTGGAAAAATTTTTACAAAACATGCAAAGCTTATAATGATATCAGCTCGTGATGGTGGTGGAGATCCAGACATGAATCCAACCCTAAGAACGGCTATTTCCAATGCAAAGGCTGATAATGTTCCAAATACAAATATTGAGAAAGCAATTAAAAAGGGATCTGGAGAAGATAAAGATGCCGCAAATTTTGTAGAGGTTATGTACGAAGGTTTTGGTCCTGCAGGAACATCAATATATGTAAAATCTATTACAGATAATAAGAATCGTGCGTTTTCAAATATCAAAACTACCTTTGCAAAAAATGGCGGTAATATGGGAGAGGCAGGCTCTGTTGGATGGATGTTTGAAAAGAAGGGAATAATTATCGTTAAGGTTGGTGATAAAAATCCTGAAGAATCTGAACTGGAGATTATTGAGGCAGGAGCTGAAGATCTTGAAATGGATGGTGATACATTTGAAGTTATTACTGATGCCTCAAGCGTAATGCAGGTACGTGATGATCTTGAAAAGGCTGGGTTTGAAATAGCAAAGGCTGAACAAACTTACTTACCAAAGGATCCAATCGAGATTAAAAACCTTGAAGATGCTAAGAAAATTATTAGACTAATGGAACTTATTGAAGACGATGAAGATGTTTCCGATGTTTATAGCAACTTTGATATCTCTGAGGATCTAATGACCCAAATAGATTAAGACTCAAATTTGTAACCAGATCCTGATGTATCCTTTGCTTTTTTGTCGTGGTCTTCAACTGGTGGAGCTTTAGGATTGAAGGCCTTCTTCTTAGGAGCCTCACTATTTTTTGTTGTTTTCTTCTTTGTTATCTTTTTTGTACTCTTATTAACAATTTTTTCCTCTTTTGGCTCTGCTTTCTTCATTATACTTGTCGCAAGCTCTGCTTCCTTTGCTCTTTGCATTAATTCCTCAATATTGATTAGTGGAGCTTTTTCATCCTTTTTCTCTTCCTCATGAATATTTAAACGATCTTTTTGGTATTCCTGAACCTTTTTAATAACCTCGTATTCTGCATCTCTTAAATTTTTATCTGTAATTCTAAATCCAGCTGCCTGAGTGTGTCCTCCCCCACCAAACTGTTCTGCAATGTATGAAGCATCTACAGAAGGGGTTGTTGTCCTCATACTAATTGAAACCTGACCATCTTCCTTTTCTTTCATAAGGAAGACTATTTCAGCTCCAGGTGCATTTGTCATTAGTTCATCAATAATATCTCCTGTTTGCTCTTCTGAGCTCTCTGTGTCCTTGAAATCTTGCTGGCTTACAACTGACCAAACCATTCTATATTTTTCATCTGTTTGAATTTTTGTAAGCACTCTTCCCCACAGTTTTAATTGGCTTAACTGCTTTGTCTTATATATATGCTGGATTATTTCTTGTTGTCTTGCACCATGTGAAATTAACTGAGCAGCTTTTGCAAATGACTTTGGTGAAGTATTTGCGTTCTGGAAACTTCCTGTATCTGTGATAATTCCTGTTAATAGGAGTGTTGCGATATCTTCATCAATAATATCAACACCTTCTTCCTTAGCCAATTCCTCTAAAATTGGGAAAAGTAACTCCGTTGTTGAAGAGGACATAATATCCACGTAATTTATCTTTCCAAAGTGAGCATTTGATACGTGGTGATCGATATTGATTACTGGTACCTGATGAAACAATTCAATATTATTTTCATAAAGATCTCCTAGCTGAGTAAGCTCAGCGCAATCAACGGTAATGATCAGATCATATTCTACCTTTCCTTTGTTGAAATTTATCTCCTGCTCCTTCACAGAACCTTCTGCCGGAGTAATTATTATGTTTATCTTATTCCCCTCTTGTTCAGTTTTTATACTTTCAATACGGGCTTTTGAATCTAGCGTAATCACAAAATCCTTAGAAGATGACATCTTATCACCTACTATCTTTGTATTAGGTAAAAATGTTAAAACTTCTGGAACATCTTCGTAGCAAACTACTGTAACTTCTTTCTGTAGTTTTTTCAGAGCTAGATACAATGCTATTGCACTACCGATCGAATCTCCATCTGGAGGAGATGATGGCATGATTAGCACCTTGCTGCTCCTTTTAATCAAATCTACTACCTGCTTTTCTGTCGTATTGGACATGTGTATTGATTTTGTCTTTCTATATATTATAAAATATTTTTGCGGATTGGTCAAGGGGGTCTGCCCATATCGAAGAAGGAACTGATTGTATCAATAACATGCAATTTTGTCAGGACCTTTTTACTAGCTATTTAATATCCTATATATGAGCTCTGCTACCTCTTTTCTTGTCATGCTTTTCCCAGGCAGATACTCACTATCAACTACGTGGTTTAGGTCTATTAGGTCGTTATTTGAGACGTATGCGAAGTATGGTACATACCACCCGTCGGGATTGATATCCTCATATTCTTTTATTGGAGTATCTTCTGGGATACTGCTTACCATTGCTTCAAGAACGACTTTAATTGCTTCTACTCTGTTTATACTGCGCCCTGGCTTAAACTCTTCATCCATATATCCTTTTACCCACTCTTTTTCTGAGGCATAACATATGTAAGGAGCAAACCATTCTTCTTTCACGTCAGGGAAGCAGTTCTTATAATCCTCTACTGTTGGATCTTCGTCTGTAACCGCTGCAACTACAAGCTTTGTTAACTCTGCCCTATTTATTTTTCCATCAGGTTGAAAACTTCCATCAGAATATCCTGAAATGATTGCAGAATCTGAAAGGCCATTGATTGCTGTTTCGTTAACGTGTTTTTCTGTGACGTCAAAGAAAACTGCATATTCTGATTGATCTTCCTTAAGCGTGAAAAACTCAAAGCTGCTTAAAATCTCAAGTATCTCAATGTCGTAGGTATCAGGATGAGGATAGTTGTTCTCAATATTAACATTTGTCATGCTAAAGCTGTCTTCTCCGCTTTCAACAAATATACGGCTATATGTGCTCTTTGTTTCTGCATCGTAAAACACTCCCTTTATGGCTTTCTCTGCACCTGGCAAAGAAACTTCCTCTGTATCTTCTAGACTGTCTCCAAAATCCTCTGCATATTCTGGAGCATCTTCAAGTGGTATATTTGCATATTCGATTACACTGAATATCTCTTTATCATTGTCGTCCGAAAGAGTTACTCCATTGCTGTTAGTTGTAACAGTTAGGTCTGCTGGAAAAGAGAATGTATATCCATTTTTGTAGTCAACATAATTGTGCCAACCGTCTGTAAACTTGAAAGACTCATAGATAGATTCTAAAACCTCTTGATTTTCATCAGGCGTAGGGAAATTCTCAACTCCTGGTAGATTGGGTTCTGTTATGGCAATTACAACGTCTCCTCTTTTTGTAAGAGTAATTCCATAATTTTCTTCTACAGATACGTTCTTTATTACTACATGTTTCCCTAATAGGTCCGTGCTGCTATTTAAAACAATGTCATCAATATATACCAACTCATGATTATCATTGTTATTTGTGTAATGATCAACAACCTGCTCATATGTCTGTCCCTCAAATTCAATTATACCCATGAAGTAATCCTCAAATACGTCTCCAGGGGCAAATCCGTGGCCCTCATCACCACTCTCAATAATCCTCCAGTCTGATGGTACTACTACGGAAAATGAATGATTAGATGTGTATCCTGAATAGGTAACTTCTTCACTAGTCTCAGCAATTGCTGCCTGACT
The DNA here is from genome assembly GCA_018664365.1 of Candidatus Peregrinibacteria bacterium. GTDB lineage: Bacteria > Patescibacteriota > Gracilibacteria > UBA1369 > LOWO2-01-FULL-3 > JABJOK01. The sequence continues at coordinate 23,950 of JABJOK010000107.1, forward strand.
GATTAATATCGCGGATATTAAAAAAACTGGTATTAATTTCTTCATAGGTGGGGGTTACACAGGGATTTTACTCCTCGCTCTTGCGAAAGTCTAGGGCCTGAAGCTGTAATGACTCACGATTGTTCCAGACATTTTTTTCTAGATGGAAGACAAGATCAATTTTTCGATGCTGTCTGAGAGTCTGTGCATGCTCCCCCATGCGGAAGGCTATTACTCCAAGGTCTTTATCATTTAGGTTAAGGGAGAATTTTAGGTGTGACTTGTCTCTTCCAACCTGATCGATGAAGAGTGGCTTTATTCCTTTAAGGATAAACTTCGGGCGCTCGTTTGCTATTCCAAATGGGCGAAGCTGATCTAGCTCTTTGAGAAAATCTAAATCCAGGTTCTTGTGATCTAGTTCGCAGTCTATATTTAAGGAAGGCTTCATATCCTTATCTTTGAGCTGCCTGTTTGAGTAGGATGTCATTCCTTTAATGAATGCCTCAAGATTCTCTTTCTTAAGATTAAACCCTGCAGCCTGAGCGTGTCCTCCAAACGAAATCAGATGCTTTTTATTTGCAGCGAGCGCGTCAGTGATATTGAAGAATTCTGGACTTCTACCAGATCCTACGAGGGTGTCACCGAAATCTTGCATTATGATAGATGGGCGCGCGTATTTTTCAGATAGTTTTCCTGATATTAATCCTAATATTCCTACATGCCAGTCTGGGCTTGAGTCTATGATTATTGATGGAACATACTTGGCATTCATCATTTTTCGCCCTGCCTCCATCATTGCCTCCTGAGTCATTTCTTGTCTCTTAATATTAAGTGCCTCAAGCTTTTGGCTAAGTTTCTGAGCTTTTTCGTTATTCTCCTCTTGCAAAAGAAGGCTTAGTGCGATGTATGGATCATCAATTCTTCCTGCTGCATTGATTCGAGGAGCAATTTTAAATCCAATAGATGATGTGTCTAACATTTCACTAGGTTTAACAGAGGCTACCTTCATCAAATTATTTAGTCCGGCCCACTTTGTCTTGGCCAATTTCTCTAATCCTTTCTTCACAATCAATCTATTTTCTCCTGTTAATGGTCCCAAGTCTGCAACCGTTCCTAGTGAAGCAAGGTCCATGAAGTCATTAAACAAATCTTTCTCTTCAGGGAAGAACTCCTGAGCTAGTGCGTGAGCTACTTTAAGAGCCACTCCTGCTCCTGTTAATTCTTTATATGGGTATTTACTCCCCTCTAGCTTTGGATGAATTATAGCTACGGCATCTGGAATATTTTCTGGAATCGTATGATGATCCGTAACAATAAAATCTATCCCCTTTTCCTTTGCTTTTCGTATGTGTTCTTCATTTGAAATTCCGCAATCCGTTGTAATCACCAGGTCCACCCTGTTCTCTACAAAATCCTTTATGAACTTATCTGAAAATCCATATCCATCATCAACTCTATTTGGAAGCCTGTATGAAACTTTTGCTCCTATCTTTCTTAAGATGTGCACTAAAATTGCAGTTCCTGTAATTCCATCAACGTCATAATCACCAAAAACTATTATTCTTTCACCATTTTCCTTAGCTTTCTTGATCCTTTCAACTGCCTTTTTCATATCTTCAAATAAGAATGGATCGTGAAAATCCATTTCTTCGTCAAGATTTAAGCCCTTTCGGTTCTTAATAAGCTTATTTATTGTATCTGTATCGGAATCACTGTTCTGAATGATCCACTTTTTCCCTAGTATCGACATTATTTTTTCTTATTTTTCTTGGCTTTTTCAATTTCCTTATTCTTCCTCCACATCTCTAGTGCTTCTTCTGGAGTTTCGGCCTTATCATTGCCAAAAACCCAGGTGTGTCTTGAAATAATTTTATCTGAAATATCATTTACTACGTCATCCATATCAAAATACTCATGTTCCTTCGCAATTTGAGCAATCATAATCAGCTGGAATAGCACATCTCCAAGCTCCTCTCTCAAATTTTCATGATCCCCGTTCTCAATTGCTTCACGCACCTCTGAAACTTCCTCGTCTATATATGTAAGCATGCTAGCAATCGTTTGCTTTTTATCCCATGGACAGCCTGTTTCAGAA
>JABJOK010000042.1 GCA_018664365.1 Candidatus Peregrinibacteria bacterium
CACCTCCTTCTAATGAGGTGGATTCTAATGCAAAAGCCAATACAGTTGCGGCAGCATTGGATATTTTTGGTGGCGAAGTGAGTTTAGATTAGAGCATTTCCATTAGATCTTTTTCGGAGATGACTTTAATTCCCAGATCCTGTGCTTTTTTCAATTTAGAGCCAGCATTTTCTCCTGCAACAACCCAATTGGTATCCTTTGTAACAGATGAGTTAATTTTTCCACCCTGTTTTTTTATTAGATCCTTTGCTTGATCACGTGTCACCTCTGTTAAACTCCCTGTAAGTACAAAGCTTTTTCCATCAAGCTTTCCTGTTATCTTAAGATGGTCAATTACTAAATCAATCCCTACCTTGTATAATTTTTCTAAGTACTTTTGATTGGCCTTTTCCTGGAACCAGCTGTAGATTTTCTCTCCTATTTTGTCACCAATTCCATCGATGTTCATGATCTGATCAAGACCCAAATCTTGAACGGTTGCAATTAGATCTAGAACCGTGAATTCGTACTCTTTTTCCTCTAAATTATCTTCTGCGAATAGTGCTTGCTGACTCTTTTCTATCTTCCTTCTCTTGACCTCTTTATCTGATTTTTTTATGTGATGAATTAAGAATTTCGCAAAATCATAACTGCTTTGTTCTCCCAAATATCTAACTCCAAGTGCAAACAGAAAATGATCTAAAGCTGTTTCTCTCGCTTTCTCAAGGCTTGAAAGAACATTGTCAGTTCTCTTGTCCTTAAATAGTTCTAAGGTTAGTAAATCTTCCTTTGTTAATGTAAAAATATCTGCAGGGTCTTGAATTAATCCACAATCTATAAATTGATCTACAACTTTTTGACCTAATCCATCTATATTGAATCCTTTTTTTGATACGAAATGTGCGATTTTTTCTCTCTCTACTGCGGGGCAATTTTCATTTGTACATCTGTATGCTGACTCCCCTTCTTTTCTTTCAATGTTTGACTCACATACAGGGCAAACTGCAGGGAACTTATAGGGTTTTTCTTTTCCAGTTCTCAGATCCTTCATTACCTCTACTACTTCTGGGATTACATCTCCGGCCTTCTGTATGATTACTGTATCTCCCTTTCTTATATCTTTTCTCTGTATCTCGTCTTCATTGTGTAGTGTTGCTCTCGAAACTGTTGAACCAGCAACTAGCACAGGTCTCATAACGGCAACTGGTGTTATGGCCCCTGTTCTTCCAACCTGCAAAATTATATCCTCTATCTGACTAGTCGTTTGCTCTGCTGGAAACTTGTATGCAACTGCATAACGTGGAGCCTTAGCGGTATACCCCATCTTTGACTGCTGCTCAAAGTCATTTACCTTGATAACAATTCCATCTACTTCGTATGGAAGGTCGCCTCTCAGGTCATGCCAACTCTCACAAAATTCTATTACTTCATCTATACTCTTGAATTTTTTATATTCGTTACAAACTTTTAAGCCTAATTCCTTAAACTGTTCGAGGGTTTCCTCCTGACTTTCTAGTGTATGAATTGAAGTCTTATCTATGTGATAGAAAAACATATCTAGATTCCGCTCAGATGCTACTTGTGGATCAAGCTGACGGACTGTTCCAGCTGCCGCATTACGAGGATTTGCAAATGTAGGCAATCCTTTTTCAGTCTGTGCCCTGTTAAGCTCATCGAAACTCTTATCTGGCATAAAAACCTCTCCAGAGACTTCTAAATCTACTGATTCTTTAAGCTTTAACGGAATGCTTTTGATTGTTTTAACTGTGTGAGATACGTCTTCCCCTTCTTTTCCGTTTCCTCTAGTTACTGCTCTAACAAACATTCCGTTCTTATATTGAATGGTTATATTTAGACCATCAATTTTGAGTTCACATACAAATTCCAATTCCTCTGGAACGAGTTTTTGAATTCTCTCACTCCAATCTCTAATTTCGTCTGGAGAAAAAACATCTGCGAGGCTCTTTTTGGGTGTTGTGTGTTTAATTTTTTGAAATCTTCCTGAGAGTGCACTTCCGACTCTTTGTGTAGGAGAATCTGGGGTAATTAACTGTGGGAACTGCTCTTCTAGATCTATTAATTCGCGTTTAAGGGCATCCCTTACTGATTCGTTGACCTCTGACTCGTCTAGGACAAAATATTTATAATTTAGGTCAGTTATCTTCTCTCGAAGTTTTTCAATACGCTTTTTGGCTTCTTGTTGCTGCATATGATTGATTGTTCTCTCGAATTTTGCTATAATTTAACGATAAATACAAATAAAACATGGATTTAGAAGTAGACGAAAACCAGCAAAAACAGGTTCATAAAGATGAAGATACTCAAAAAGAGTTAAATGCTCCTATATCTGACCCCACTGGCGTAGATAAAAAGGATGAAGAATTCTTTGAAATTGTGTCTGGATTGGTTAAAGATGGAAAAATCAATTTATATCAACCTTCCACTCTTTTAAATAAGCCTGTATATGAAAAATTATCTGAAGATGCGCAGGGTAAGATTGACTTAAAAGCAATCAATTTACTTGCTGCGCTTAGGCAGATAATGGACCTAAGTGAAGCTGGATTCTCTGATAGCTACCAGATCCAAAATCAGGTAGAAGCATTCCGCCATACAAAAAGACGTGCTGAGGAAGAAAGCGGTGATGTCTTTATAATTTAATAACTATACTATGAATAGAATGGATAAAAGAGAAAAATCAGTATCTACAGCTCCTATAAAAGATGATGAAGCACAAATGGATGCTGAAATTTCTGATGCAGCTGAGGTTGCAACTGGAACTGCAGCAAAGGGTGCAGAGAAGGCCCCAAAAGTAGAGGCTGGTTCAAAAAAGCCAGGGGAAGATCCTAAACAACCTGAAAAGGAAGAAACCAAGAGTCCTGAGGCGCAAAAGAGAGAGGAAGAAATGAGAAAAAGAGGGATTGCAGATGATGCTGCTAAAAGCGTTTCAGAATCAGGAGAAACAAAAAAAGAAGATCTTCCAGACAATAAGTTTACTGATATCTATCATGAACTTCAGGAAGAATTGAAGAAACCAGGAGCAAAAGATGGTCCTCTTGCTGTAGTTGCAACGCTGATTTATTGGGTTGCGAAATACTACGGTGTAGTGGGTAGTTTTATGCCAGATGGATTTAATTCTGCACTTGAAGAGGGGTCACTAAAGAGTGAAAAATTGACAGCAGAACAGACCAAAAGGCTTCTTGATCATGGAGCGGCTAATTCTGGTCCATGGGATCCTGAGAAAGACGAAAATGTTGATGTAGAAAAGTACAAGGGAATGACTCTTGAACAGGCTTCAACTAGATATGTTTCCTCAAAGTTGGGACTTGAAGACTTAGATAGCTCTAAGGTTCTTGCAGCAAGGCTATCTCACCCTGCAGAAGATGGATCAACTTATTATGTAAAATACCAACAATCTGATTTCGCCAGCTTTAGTGCTGCTGAAAAACTACCAAAGGGTACGGTTGTTGTTTTTAGACACGGTTTTTCTAGCAAATTGACTGGATGCGCTACTGGTAATGGATGCGAAATTGCATTTTTCAATACAGAAGATAAGAAGGTTGAAAAATTCGATCTCAAGGAGTCAAAATGCTCACTTGGAAAAATCACATTTGAAATGGGACTACTTCCTCGATTTAAAACTGATGATACGTGGACTCCTATTGGGGTTGCTACATCTGAAGCTCCTGATGCGACAGCTGAAACTCCGCCAGAGACTCCTCTAGAGACATTGGATAAAATTCTAGATGCTGAGGAAAAAGCTTATGATCCCCACAGACTAAATCTTATAAAAGGCAGCATTTCTATTACAGATCTTAAAAAAGCGAATAATTATGTGATTTCAAACGAAAAGCTTATGAAGGTGCCTCTAGAATTTTTTGATTCCACCAAAAAAGAAGCTGAAAAATTGACTGACCCCGCTTCTAAAAAGGCAGCATTGGATCAAATAAAAGTAAGAGCGGTAAAATATAGAAAGTATATTGACGGCGAAATAAAGGGATTTAAAGCATTCCTAGAGAAGGAAAACGACATTATAAGGGAATTTGACGCTCAGGAACTTGCTCAGCAGGCTGCATTGAGTGGAGGGATGAGTATTCCAGATGAATACAAGCCTCAAATGAGTACCGATCCTTCAATGTTAATGAGTATGGATCCTGAGGTTAAGAAAAATGCAGAGATGGCAATTGAAGAATATAAAAAGTTAATTGCCTACTTAGAGAAGGTTGCAAAGGCAATAGCCAAATATGAAAGTTGAAAACGATAGGATATAATCTATAATGGACTCGAATAAAAAATAAATGGCAGATAACACTCAAACAGTTCAGGCAGGTGGTACGGGAACAGCTCAGTCAGATGGAGCTGTTGTTTCTGAAGATGGAATTGTAATTGATAAGAACAAGTCCCAGGAACAGTACATGGTCGAAGCTGAGGGCAAATACATTGTACCTAAGCTTGTAAGAGAGAAATTTCCAGACCTTGTTAAGTTGATTTATGAAACTGAATCAATGAACGCTGAGGAAAGAGAGTACTGGATGCAGATAATGCCAATTATGACTGAGGAGCAGATTGTTAAATTCCGCGAGATCCTTGTTAACGAGAAGGAACAGTTGTCAAAATTGGACAAGGAATATGAAAGTGAAGTTTCTAGGATTAATAAAACTCAGGCAGCTCCACCAATCGATGAAGAGAAATTGAAAAAGAAATTGGCTCAGATAAAAGAGGCTGAAAAATCTGAAGAAGAGGCTGAAAAGTCTGAAGAAGAAGAACTTCTAAAACAGTTAGAGGGGATGGATAACGCCTAGATGTTATCTAACTACTCCTCCATCATTACTTGCGACTATTTCTTCTATGGGAGTGGCTGTTACAACTAGCCTCTTATAGTTTGTTCCTATTGGTGTACAGGTAATAAGGGTCAGCTTCTCTTCTGGAGTTTGTTTTAGGATATCAATGTCCTGTGGCAGGACAACGTCTATTGCATTGATTTCATATAAGTATTTCTCTTGATCGTGGTATACAACAAGCTTGTCGCCCTCTACTACTTCATGAAGCAAGGCAAATACATCTTTAAATCTCCCATCGTCCCATGGAAAATATGAACTATGTCCTGTGATTGCTATGTTTCCTCCCTGACCTGGGAGTCCTGTTCCAGGATAATGAACTACTCCACCTTGCAGCGCTCCCTGCATTTCGGTTTCTAAAGCGTTCCAGTCTCTACGTACTAGGGCTTCTGAACTTATTCTAACAATCGGAATATTTTTATTTATTCGAGGAATAATGAGACGGTCATCACTTGGTGCAATATCTATATCTAGTGAGGGAATTTGATTTTTCTGATCTTCAGGATTATCGCTTACTTCTAACACCTTTTGATTGTAAACAACCGTTTTACTCTCAGTTAGCTCTTCTAGCTTTGAATTATCGATGTTTCCATTTATTTCATCCCATTTATATCTTCCCAGCTCATATAATGATCCCCAATTGAGGACTATAAACCCCACTACTAGGAAAATCCCGCTTATTAACAGTTGCCTTCCAGCATCAAGCAGAATTACCTTTACACTTCTTTTTTCGTTTTCTTCATTTTTCATCTTATTATTATAGCTTGTTTTAGCCCTTTTTACAATCCTATAAGACTCAGTTTGGCCTTAAAAAGTCATAATTGACTGAAACACAATCTTGTGGCATACTTTTTGTACTTTTTCTCAAGCATATGGGTAATAATCCTTATAAAAAGTTTTTTGATATCGAAACTCTTGTGAAGCGCATTAAGAGATATTTACCCGATTTTGATGCGAAGAAGTTCAAAAAAGCTTATCAATTTGCGGAAGATGCTCATGAGGGACAAATGAGAAAGGATAAAAAAACCCCTTATCTAGCACATCCCGTTTCAGTAGTTGATATCCTCGTCAAGCA
>JABJOK010000023.1 GCA_018664365.1 Candidatus Peregrinibacteria bacterium
AAATAACTAACTACCCCCTTTATGAATAAAGCTACCAAGCGAATCCTTTTTTGGACTGGCGCAGCACTTGTAATAGCGGCAAGCGTATTTATTGTAATTCAAGGCGCTGAACCTAGTTCAAATACAGATATATCTGTTGGAGAAATAGCTGAGACAGATTGGTCAAAAGGAAACCCAGAGGCAAAAGTTACCCTAATTGAATATAGTGATTTTCAGTGTCCTGCATGTGCTAGCTTTGCAGCACTTGTTGACAATATGATGAAGGAATATGGGAGCCATGTTCACTTTGCATATAGGCACTTTCCTTTGAAATCAATTCATCCAAACGCAACGCTTGCAGCACGTGCAGCAAATGCAGCAGGAGAGCAGGGACAGTTTTTTGAAATGCATAACCTACTTTTTCTAAATACGGATTATTGGGCGAGCAAAAATCCAAAAGAGGCCGAAGATGCCTTTGCTGAGTTGGCAGTCTCTCTAGAGATTGATCCCCAAAAATTCTTAGGATTATAATTCTGATGAAAACATTAAAGGAGTTGAGGATAGTTACAACCATGCGGTAAAAGCCGGCTTAACTTATACGCCAAGCTTTATCCTAAATGGAGAACTAACAAAAATGCCATCAAACCCAGAAGCATTTAACAAAATGATACGTGAAGCTATCGAAGCTGCTGAATAAGGTTCCTAACTGGTTAATATGGACAATGGCTGCCTTTGCTTTTGCGGGGCTGCTAGACGCTCTGTATTTAACAGTGACGCATTACTCAGGTGCCGACATTGCCTGTGGAATACTTGAAGGATGCGATGAAGTTGCACAGAGTAAGTATTCTATGGTCTTTGGAATACCACTCGCACTTCTTGGACTCTTCTACTATTTCTCAGTTTTACTTTCACTGCTTTTGTATTTTGATACGAAAAAAAGCATCTTCGCAGAGTTTGTGATTCCCGTATCAGCATTCGGATTTCTATTTTCAATTTATCTTACCTATCTTCAGATATGGGTAATTGAAGCGCTTTGTATTTACTGCATTTCATCTGCAGTATCATCAACACTCCTCTTCATTTTCTCAATGATAATGTTATTCCGTTATAAGAAGCCTACTTCTTAGACATCAGGAATCCAGAGAGAACAGCCGTTAAGGGAATAGTTGCTAGTAGCCCCAAGGATCCAACTAGGGACCTCGCTATTTCTTCAGCAATGAAATCGTAGTTGATGAGTTCTATAATGCTTGTTTGGAGAATGTAAAAAAGAACGATCGCAACTAGAGCAGATCCAATATAGGCAAAGATAAGCGTATTGATCATGCTTCCCATGATGTCCCTTCCAATATTAAATCCAGATTTAATTAGTTTTACTCTAGTAATATTTGGACTATGTTCTTTAACTTCAGCAAGACCTGAAGCAATAGAAATTCCAACATCCATTACAGCCCCAAGAGCACCAAGAATAATTCCACTAAAGAGAAGTCCTCTAAAATCATAGTCAGGATATTGGATTGCTAGTGTTCTAGCCTCTTCAGTTCCAAGGCCAGATAGTCCAGCTGACCAAGAGATTAGGTAGGCCATTAATACGGCAACAAGGACTCCTCCAAGAGTTCCAAGCATTGCCGCCCACGACTTCCTTCCAACGCCAGTAATTATTAGATGGGTAACAAGAATGATAACAGCAGAGGTAGCAACAGTTATGGGAACAGGGCTATACCCATTTTGAACCAGTGGCAAGAATATAAAAAAGACAATGAAGATAGAACTCGCCAGACTCGCTAACGCCTTCATTCCAGCCTTTCCTCCAACAATAAGAATCAGTGCAAAAAAGATAAGACTCCAGAGGATAAGGCCGTCAGAGTGCCACTTATCACGAATAGAATACTCGGTCGTTTCTCCCTTTTGAGCATATAGAAAAATCTTATCACCTTCCTTAACCTTAATATCAAAAGGATTTCCATATAGATCATTTTTTACAGTCAAAAATTCTCCCTCATCGTCTCCACTCAAAATCTCCACCTTTATATATTGTTCCTCATATGTGCCATCAACAATTCCACCATGAGTCAGTTCTGCACCAGACGTTTCCTTCAAAGCTGTATCAATCTTTATAACGCGCCCCTTTACCTGAACAATTTCTCCGCTACTTGAATTCTCAGAGATTGATTCTTGAGGTGCCTCCTCAACGGTAGAAGTGCTAGCCAAAACAACTTCACCACTAAAAGAAAAAAGAATCATAAAAACAAAGCAACTTCTTAAAAATTTCATGATTTTTTCTGTTTAGGATAAATAAATATGAAATATCCAAGAGCAATCAGAACTGGAAAAATACTAAGCAGTTGCCCCATTTGAATTGGTAGTGATTCGATTGGTCCTTGAAGATCTTTCCAGAA
>JABJOK010000083.1 GCA_018664365.1 Candidatus Peregrinibacteria bacterium
CATCTAACCAAAAACACTCTGTAACCTCGAACATAGGAGGAGAAGTATACAAGCCAGTCTTATACCCCTTTGCAAAAAGATAATCCGCAATCATTTTTGAAGTACTCCCCTTTCCCTTCGACCCGGCAACATGCACAAACTTCAAAGAATTATAATCAACACCCATTTTTCTTAAAAAGTCCCGAATACGCTCAAGATCAAATGTCTTTAAAACATATTGAGTAAAAGCAAAATCCGCACAATTAAGATAACCCTTCAAGTACTTTACTGCTCCTTCAAAATCCATAATTATGATATAAGATAATGGCACAGGGATTCTATACAAAAAACACCTAAATGTTTAGAAAAAAAAGAAAACTTAGATACAAAATCAATTACGGCCACACTCCCTTTTCAAAGAATTCAGGAAGAAAAAACTCTGCTGCTACAAAACTCATGAAAAGAAGACCAAGTAAAGCCTTCGGCAAGGTCAAAAAGTATTTCACATTAATAATCATCCTTTTTGCAATTATTCTCGCAATATACGGAATATATTTTTCAGAATATTTCTCAATCAAAGAAGTGTTCGTAGAAGAAGATATGGAAAATACCAGCGCAATAGTCACAGATGAAATAACGCAAACAATTCAAGAAGCCGTTGGAGAAAACCTGATTTTTATAGATACAGAAACCCTCGAATATAAAATACTAGAGAGGTTTGCAGGGATAGAAGAGGTGTTCATCGAAAAAGATTATCCTCACTCCCTAAACATAAGCTTTTCTGAATTCCCCCTAACTGCAAACATTGTTAACGAAAGCCCCACAATCAAAAAAACCTTTGTAATAAACTCAGTAGGGTACGCAATAAAAGAAAATGCAGAGAACCCATCACTCCCCTACATCAAAATAAGATCAGACGAACCCATAAATACAGAAAATCCAATAATAGAAACAGGGAAATTGAAATACATTCTTGAGACAAAAATCTACTTTGAGGACAAATTTGGTATGAGAATAGTAAGTATGGAATACAAAAAAGTCGCCCGAGAACTACACTTAATCACAGAAAACGACTTTACTATATGGCTCGATATTCAACAGCCAGCAGAAGAGCAGCTTAAAAAACTGAAAAAAGCGCTTGTAAAGCTAGATATTTACAATGAACCATTTGAATATATTGATCTTAGAATTGCCGGAGGCAACGGTGATAAGATAATATACAAACGTAGATAAAAAAATAATTATGCAGTGGGCAATTTTAGGACTAATAACAGGGATAATCATAGGGCTTCTCACCTCGTTTACGATTCCTATTGAATACATCAAGTACACAGCAGTAATAATTATAGGGATTCTAGACTCACTCTTCGGAGCTATCAGAGCTGAAATAGAAAAAAGAGAATATGATCAATCAATCCTCCTAAGTGGCTTGTTCCTAAACATTACTCTTGCATTTGGTTTTACTTTTTTAGGTGAAAGACTAGGACTCGATCTATTCCTAGCAGTCAGCGTTGTGTTTATTTTTAGAATTTTCACAAACTTAGGGAAAATTCGTCGAGCAGTTCTTTTAAAAATGCTTCATAGAAAATTGAAATAAATGCTATTTTTTGCTATAATTAGGTAAAGATAAAAATAAATTAAAAGAAAAACAAATATGTCACAGTCTTCCAAGCTCGCACTCATAAAAGAAATGATTGATTCTGCTGAATCAAGTATTCGATCAGCAAGACAAATGCTGTCAGAATTACTAGGTAGCGCAGGTAAAAAAGATTATTCAAAGGCCGCTCAAGAAATTGAGCTGACAGCTGAAGAAAATGATAAAGACGATATAGTAGAAGGCGTTTTTACTGGAGAAAACATGATCGACAAAGATGGGAAAGACTATCCAGTCCCAGCAAATTACGCCAGTAAATCAAAATTAATACCTGGAGACGTTCTAAAGCTAACAGTAAAACCTGATGGGACATTCCTGTACAAACAGATTGGCCCTATCGAAAGAAAACGTGTAATTGGAATACTTACCTACGAAGATGGCCAGTATAAAGTAATTGCAAATTCGAAAGCATATAAAGTTCTCCTTGCCTCAGTTACATATTTTAAGGGCGAAGTAGGAGACAAGATAACCCTGGTCATTCCTGAAATTGAAGATAGTGAATGGGGTGCAATTGAAAATGTACTTCCAGCAGGCGATGAAACTGACATCGATCTGGAATAATAATAAATTAATCACTAAATTATGGCAGACGATAATACATTTAATCTAAAAGACGGGGAAAATCCCCAACCACAAGCAGAAAACACCTTAAACACAGGAAATGGAGAAGCTCCAGCTGCAGAACCAGTGGCACCAGAAACCCCGGTCGCTGCAGAGGAACCTTCTCAACCAGCACAACCATCTGAGATTAAATTAGATTCATTGGCAACTTCCACTCCAGATGCTATTCCAGCTGAAGTCGCTCCAGAAGCGCCTGTAGCTGAACAGCCTGCCCCTGAAGCTACGCCAGCTGAAGAAGCCCCGGCAGAACAGCCAGAAAGTGCACCAGTTGAAGAAACTACAGAAAATCCTGAAGATCTAGATAAAAAACTTGAAGAACAATTAGAGCAAGTTGATACATCTCAAAGTACAGAAGCTGATAAATCAGGACAGACAAAACTATATATAATGATAGCAGTTATTGCTTTTGCAGTAGTTGCAGTTGGATATGCCGGTTACTACTTCTTTTTCAGTGGCGATTCCGCAGAAATAGAAGAAGAAACAGCCGTAGAAGATGAGATCCCAACAATGTCTACTCCTTTTGGATCTGACGCAGAAGAAGAAGCTGAAGATCTTGAAGAGCTTGATAATCTTGTAGACAGCCTAGAAAATCAATTAGCTGACAGTGAAGAAACCTACGAAGAAGCTGTTCTAGAAGAGGTTTCTAACGACTCAATCCCTGCATTAACAGGAGGAAACAGCGATTCAGAAGCAGAAGCTGAAATTGAAACAGAGGTGGAAGCAGAGATGGAAACTGACGTAGCAACCGAAGAAGAAAGCCTAATCGCAAGATAAAAAAGAGTCACAATTTAAAACACATCGAAACCGCTGTAAAAAGCGGTTTTGTCTTGTTCAAAGAAGCGAAAAATGATATAATAGTTAGATAAAAATAAACACAAAAATGTTCAAATTAGACAAGATCCTAAGAACGTCAGTTCAGTACAAAGCCTCTGATATCTACATAGCGACTGGTTGCAAACCAACTCTTCGTATAAATGGCGAACTAGTAAAGATCGAGGAACACCCTGAGCTAACTAAAAAAATGGCAGAGGAATATCTCCTAGAGATATTAACTCCTGAACAAAAGAAACGTTTTGAGCAAACTCTAGACTTAGACTTTTCATTAGAATTAGAGACAATTGCTCGTTTCAGAGTAAATCTTTTCGTACAAAGAAAAGGTATATCAGCAGCCTTTCGTCTAATTCCAGAAAGTGTAATGACAATGGACGAACTAGGACTTCCTAATCAGTTGAAAAAAGTTACAACATTCAAAGATGGCCTTGTAATTGTAACTGGTCCTACTGGATCAGGTAAAACAACCACACTCGCCTCTATCATTAATGAAATAAACAGAAATCAAAAGCAGCACGTTATTACAATCGAGGATCCAATTGAGTATGTACACAAAAACAATCAATCGATTATACAACGAAGAGAGGTCGGAACCCACACGCACAGCTTTCAAAAAGCCCTAAGAAGTTCACTTCGTGAAGCACCTGATGTGATTCTACTCGGAGAAATGAGAGATCTCGAGACAATGCAACAAGCGATAACAGCTGCTGAAACAGGACATTTAGTCTTCGCAACACTCCACACGCGTGGTTGTGCAAATTCGATTAATCGCATCATCGATGCATTCCCTGCAGATCAGCAAAATCAAATCAGGGCACAGCTATCAGAATCTTTAAAAGCTGTCTTTTATCAAACTCTTATTAAAACAAAAGACGACAAGGGAAGAATTGGAGCTTTTGAGGTAATGTTTGTTAATAACGCCATTGCAAACATGATTCGAAAAGGAACAACTCACCAAATTAACTCTGTAATTGAAACATCAACAAAGGAAGGCATGCAAACAATGAAAACCGCAGTCACAGACATCTTCCAAGCAGGTTTAATTACAGAAGAAAAAGCCTACGAAAACATACCTAAAGAACTTGAAGAATAATGAAAAAAAAACTTTTAACAATTCTTCTACTTACAATTATATGCTTCACCTCGGTTAGCACAGCTTTTGCTAAAACTACAAAGGAATTAGCTGCTGACGCAGCCACCGCAAAAGAAGACGCTGCATATGATGCAAAGCTGAAAAAAGACCATGACACTCTAAAAAACCTAAAATTTGACGTAGGAGATGTACTAAGCGTAGGAGGACCTGACTCGACATACTTCACTGATAAAAACAATGCTCCTATTGTTAGCTTCATACTTCGAGTCATCGAATTTGCTACTAACATCATGGGGTCAATTGCAGTAATAATCTTAATAGTTGCAGGATTCATGTTTATGTTTGCGCAAGGAAATCAGCAACAACTTGATGAGGCAAAAGAAGTTGTTAAGTACGCTTTCATTGGTCTAGCACTAACCTTCTTCTCATACATTATAACTGTGTTTCTACAGTCATTCTTTATCACAAGTGAACAAGGCACTCAAACAAGTTTTCTAGAAAATTCTAAAACACAAATAGAAGAAATAGCATGAAAAAATTCTTAGCAAAAATTAGCTTATTTATAATTGTTAGCCTCACAGTTAACAGCTTTATAATGGGAATAGCTCTTGCAGAAGGCGAAGGAGAATCAACAGCGAACCTTGGAAAGGCTCTTGATGATGCCATTGCCGCTCCGTGTATAAACTTAAAAGATAATTTCGACAATTCTTCACTAATAACAATTATCGAAGAACCGCTAAGCCTTGAAACCGATAATGAAGGAGACTATAGAACTCGGATATGTTACAGGAATTCCTTTGTATATTGGTCCGGTGAAAAAAATGAAGTCAAAAAAACCCTGACAGAGCTTTCTAAAATATGCTCAGGGACTGCAGACGACTTAGTTAAAGACACCGGTAACGCAACCTACAACC
Source organism: Candidatus Peregrinibacteria bacterium (assembly GCA_018664365.1). Classification (GTDB taxonomy): domain Bacteria; phylum Patescibacteriota; class Gracilibacteria; order UBA1369; family LOWO2-01-FULL-3; genus JABJOK01. Next base: position 5,093 of record JABJOK010000083.1, read on the forward strand.
CACAATTTACCTGTAGACCTGTACAAGTGATCTTAAGCAAAGGAGGAACTTCAATGATAACAGGCTTTATCAATCAAATCTACAAATTTGCTGCAGGAATAGTAGGTATAATTGCTGTAGCAGTAATTATTATTAGTGGAATACAAATCTCACTTGGTGGTGGAGACACCGAAGCTGTGAGTTCAGCTAAAGATAGAATCATAAAATCCCTAAGCGGAATTGCAATACTGTTCCTATCAGGATTAATCCTATACACAGTTAACCCCACTTTCTTTACAAGATAATGAAAAAACTAATTACATACATTCTTATTCTGGTCGCAATAACTTTAATTCCTATTGAAGCCGCTGCCGCAAAGAACATAGAAGAAACACAAGATGTACCAAAACAAATACTAATTGCAGACGACACGGTAGACCACGTTGTAAAACCTACAATAATTCCAAAACCAGAAACCCTACCTGGACCATCAGTAGAAGATCAAAAAAATGAAGGCGGGCGAAATGTTTTTATTAACAGAATTCTTCCATACGTTGCAGTAACAATGGTAGGAATGGGGGGAGGAATTTCACTCCTATTCATAATAATTGGAGGAGTAAGGTTTTCAATGGCATATGGAAACGAAGAGGCTGTGACAAAGGCAAAGGATCAGGTAGTTTGGGCCATAGTTGGATTTGTTCTATCCCTATTAGCATATACAATAGTAACAGCAGTAACTAGAATAGACTTGGTCGGAAATACAACTGTCCAGGAAGAACAAAGCTCTACACAAAATTAATAAAATGAAAAATATACTTACAAAATTAGCCCTAACTATAATTACTCTACTCATGCTTGCTCCGCTTACGTACGCAGGAAGCATAGATGAACAAGTGGACAATCTCCTTCCACGTCCAGGAGAAGGAGTAAGTGCAAAAGATGCAGAATACGCAGAGTTGTCTGCAGTCGGTGACCTACCGAAAGTAACTATCGAATCTGCAATGACAAGCATCATCAAAACAATTCTACAATGGGCTATGGTAATAACGCTTATAGCATTAGTTGTAATGGGGATCTATTTCCTTATCTCTCTTGGAAACGAAGAAGATATATCAAAAGCAAAAGACATCATTTTATATCTCATTATTGGTATGGCAATAATGGCAGCAGCCTATGGAGTTGTTGCAGGAATATCTCAATTCGATTTCTTTGACGCACCACCAGCATAATGAAAAAATTAATCGCAAAAATTGGTCTATTTATCCTTTTAAGCTTGATAATTTCAACTGTAGTTCAAGCTGCAACAATTAATGAACTTAGCCCTGGATACAATATTCGTCCTGAAAACGAACCATTTGCGCTAAAAGACAGCGCTTTTTCAGAAAACAATGGTGCTGGAGGAGCAATTATTGTCTTACAAATACTTGCGGGAGGCCTTTTATACTTCGCCGCTCCACTCGCAATTATTTTCGTGACAATGGCGGGCATCCAAATGACAATAGGAGGAGCAGAATCAGAGAAACTAGAACAAGCAAAAAAACACCTAACATGGTCAATTATAGGCCTGCTTCTAATAATCTTCTCTTACTCAGCAGTAAGAGCACTACTAAAATTCGTATTCACAGCCGGAACACCGGCTTCCTAACAAAGAGCTATTCTTCTAATCTTGGAAAAAGAGGTTCGTCAACTTTTACCATGCCTCCTACTTTTATTTCTCCCCAGTCGCTAAAGTCTTCACTTACATCTATTCCAATCTGATCTATTATTTTTCTTGTTGTTCCAGGAATAAATGGTGCAGTTAACATAGCAATATATCTCAGAACATCCAGAAGAACATACAAAACAGATGCTACTTCATCCATCTTTTCCTCTTTTGCAAGCGTCCAAGGTTTTTTATCATCTAAATACTTATTCCCAAAATCGATTAAACGCGAAACTGTCTCACATGCTGTTTTAAGATCATAATCATCAAAAGCCTTATCATATTTATCTATAAAATCCTTTACTTGCTCATATACATCTTCGCTTTTTTCAGGAATCTTTCCATCAAGATAACGATCCGTCATCATCACTACCCTGTTCACCAAATTTCCAAGTCCATTCGCAAGCTCACTATTATGGATATCTAAAAATCTGGAATGGCTAAAATCTCCATCATCAGTAGTCGGGATTTCACGCATTAGATACCAACGAACAGCATCAATTCCATATTTTTCAATATACTCCAGTGGGTCTACCACATTTCCCAATGTCTTACTCATCTTCTGCCCTTCACTCGTAACAAACCCATGAACATAAATAGCTTTCGGAATCTCAACACCAGCACTCATCAACATTCCAATCCAAATTCCAGCATGAAAACGTAAAATGTCCTTTCCAATAATATGCGCATCACACGGCCAAAACTTTTTAAAAGTATCTGACTCTTCTTCATAACCAAGTGCAGTAATGTAATTAGAAAGAGCATCTCCCCAAACATACATAACCTGATCTTCATCATTTGGAACTGTAATTCCCCAAGGCAAAACATCCTTAGGGCGAGAAAAACTCACGTCCTTAAGCCCCTCCCCAATCAAATTAAGTATTTCATTCTTACGACTTTCAGGACGAACCAAAAGTTTGTCACTCTTAATCGCATCACGAATCGCATCAGAATACTTAGATAGTTTGAAAAAATAATTTTCCTCCTCAAGCACCTTAGGCTTCTTTTTATGATGAATACACTTTCCCTCCTCGTCTAAATCTTTCTCAGGAACAAACGACTCACATCCAACACAATAATTACCTTTGTACGTATCCTTATAAATATCTCCAGCCTCAAACATCTTCATCCATAATTTCTGTGCTCCCTTCTTATGACGCTCGTCTGTAGTACGAATAAAATCGTCATTAGAAAGATCCATTAAGCCTTTAAGGGACTTATATATATCTGCATTCTTATCTACCAATTCCTGTGTCTCTATCCCCTGTTCCTTCGCAGTTTCAAAAACCTTCACACCATGTTCATCTGTTCCAGTAAGGAAATATGTGTCGTCTTTTTTTAAACGATGATAACGAGCAAGAACATCTGCTTGCACAAATTCAAGCGCATGTCCGATGTGCGGAGGCGCATTAACATAAGCGATTGCAGTTGTAAGGTAAAATTTACTCATGCGCAAAAACTACTCGAAACCCGCATGGGAGTCAAGAAAATGACCAATCTTACTCAAGGTCTTTACCTGTATAAAAATACTCATCTCCAGTCAAAGTCTCACCATCCACTACATGAGACTCCTTATAAGTACTATAAAGACTAAAATTAAACACCGGCATAAGCTGCCCCTTCCTGATTTTCACACTAACACTCTGCTTGCTATCTCCACTGTAACCATTCGCAATTATCTCAGCCTCATTTCGCTCAGTCTGCCCCTTCCCCTCTTCATCTGAAAACAGCTCAACTCTATAATAAATTTTTGAAATAGCCTCTTTTTCCTCAATATTCAAGTCCTCGCGAAACACAGCTCTATTAACCATGTTTGTTAGCGTCAAATAATTTAAACGATGGTTAGGAAGGAAATCACCGATCTCATAGCATTCGATAATGTTTTCTGAAGAAATCTTTTTATTTTCTGCCATAGCATAATCATAATGCTCTCGTGCCTGAGTATTAGTACAAGTTCCCAAAACAAGAGCACTCTCCATCTCCGGATCATAATCTTTATAAGCCCCACCTCCCCCCATGGCAGCACACTCTATGGTGTCAGGGAAATGTCCATCTTTAGTATCACAATCAACAGATCCAAACCAAGATGGTTTGGCGCTTCCACTAGTCGTAATTTCATCAAACCCAACAAATCCCAATGAAGAAATAGCCGTAAAATCACTGATAGAATAAGTTTTCCCCTCCCTAAGTCCAAAAACCTTCCATCTCAACACGTCCCAAGATGCAATACTATCAGTACCAATTCTCATCTCCTCCTTCAAATGTTGTTCAGGATTAAATCCCATATAAAACTCCACGGTAAAATCATCAACACTCTTTTCAAGCCCATTATCATCAACTGTAAAAAGAGGAATTGTAATAGACTCATTCTGATCCAAAGTACCATAATAGGCCCTTAAATCAGCTGGCGGACCATAACTTTCATCATAACAAGGATAGGTAGAACACTTGTTGTTCACCAAGTACTCACCCACTACCTCAAAGTCTTCATCCAACTTCACTGGCTTATATTTTTTCCCTGTGTCCCAGCCCGGAAGCTGTTTTTCAAGATTATATAGTGAAATCTCAACTCCAGACTCAGCTGCATAAAAGGCTTTTCCAGTATCAAGTAGATCCTTAGTAGTTCCAATTTCACGAATAATCAAAGTCGATAAAGCTAGGGATATAGACATCAAAACTCCCATTACGAGTAGCGCCACTAATAGCGCTGTTCCTTTCTTATTGGTTACAAGCGATACTTGGTTCATAAATCTGGTCATATATACGTGAAGAAATAGTTGTTTGAAGAGTTAAAGAAAAAGGTTC
>JABJOK010000009.1 GCA_018664365.1 Candidatus Peregrinibacteria bacterium
CCCATATCCAACATTCTATCCGCCTCATCTAAAACCAACATGCCCACATCAGAAAGCGAAACATTCTTCTGCTCAACATGGTCAATAAGCCTACCAGGCGTAGCAATAATCACATGAGGCTTAGCCTTCAATTTAGTGACCTGAGGACCAATACCAATTCCGCCTATTACAAGCGCCGTTCTAAGACCGTATTCTCCAGCAACTTTATTAAATGTTTCCTCTACCTGCACCGCAAGTTCGCGAGTCGGTAACAAAACCAACCCCCTTTTCTTAGTAATTGCTATTTTTTGTATCATTGGAATAGCAAAAGCTAGAGTTTTTCCAGAACCAGTCTGCGCAATACCAACAACATCCTCATCGCCAGTAGCAATAGGAATAGCCTTGTATTGAATAGGCGTTGGAGTAACAAAACCAAGATCGGCAATTCGTTTTAAAATAGCCGGCTCAATTCCCAGCCCCTCAAAACCCTTTTTTTGATTATCTTCGTGTTTCATAGACGCTTATTATACGGAAAACAGGGCCACTCGTCAAACCCCCTACCTTTAAATCAGTCCTTCCTTGTCCTCTTTTTTTAATTTCTTAAACTCACACTCTCTCTTCATAGCATCAGAACGATTTTTGAACTCCTCGAAATACACAATCTCAACTGGTCTACGCATACGCGTGTATCTCGCTCCAGTACCGTCGTTGTGAGCATTTTCCCGCCTCTCAATGTCGTTTGTATAACCAGAATACAAAGACTGATCGCTACAGCGAGCTAAATAAGCATAATATTTTCGCATACATTTTTAAACGGACTAGCTTTTAAGCAAAAAATCCAAAATATCCCATTACCAATCCAAGTACGAACGCAAAGAAACCAATCAGTTGTACGTTTTTAAGAATAGGCTTTGAGAAAGAAATCAATGCTTTTGGAGCCAAGAAAATCATAAACCCCTTTAACAATGCTCCCCAACCAATGATTGTAACTATTACCGTCCAGTCCATAACCCAAAAGTTATGCACTCTCACAATCAGAAAACCAAGAATCAAAGACATGATTCCACCAAAAAACATAAAACTAGGACTTTTAAGCAGCTCATCAAAGGTTTTTTTGTAATAAGCACCATTGAGAAGCATTCCCAGACCAAGCACGACATAGACAAGTCCTAAGATCTGTGCCACCAGAATAGATGTTTCCATAAAATGAGGGTTAAAATATAGAAAACATGAAGGCTACACAGAATAATACGACTTCATGACTATTTTGTCTAATTTAGACCTTCTTTAAAAACTCCACTCTAAGCACGATCCCCGATCCTCCAACTTTACAATCAACCTCCTCTGGATTATCAGTAAGCTTGATTCCATTAACCTTTGTTCCTCTCTTATAAACCTTTGAAGAGCCCCTAAGTGGCAAATCCTTAATAAGAACAACGTCATCACCATCATTAAGAACCGTTCCATTACTATCCTTCACAACTAAATTAACGCTCTCTTCTCCACTTTCCACTCCATGATTTCCATTAGTGCAATCACACTCTTCCATCATTTCCCATTGGCTAGAACATCCATCTGTTTCACACACACCAATTTCATCTGAAACTCCTCCACAGCCTCCCTTACAAACATAATGAGTCATAAAAATTTTATTAAAATACGATTAGAATTATACATCCACTAAGGCAATCAACAAACAACACATCAATCCTCCTCATCCTTATTCAAAGCTGTCTTACATTTTTGGGCAATCTTAACTGTTATAAAACCGACAAGTGGATAATTTATGGGAGTTGTAATTAAATCAAAAACAATGAGTCCACCAGAAATGGCCATATTTTCAGCAAAACTCCAGTCATCATTAGCTATAAAAGTACCAACAACTATAACAATAGCCTTCAAAATATTGTACGCAATTCCTACTGCAATCCCCCACTTCATTACCTTCTCCCTGACACAGTATATTATTTCAGAAACAGATCGACCATCCTGTGGCAATTTAATAATTTCAATCTCCGCAACAACATCAACCTCCTCAACAATTTCAATATTTGTATCATCATCCTCCATTTCAGTTCAATTAAAAGGATCTGATGGTACTATATAAATACATAAAACAAAAACGCACTCATCACTAAACTACATCCTTTCACCATAGATTACTGAACCTCACGGTCTTGACTAAGCCAAGAAATGGTGTAGAATAAATTCTTCATAAATAAATCGCACCAATGGCTGCACAAAGCAAGTGGGAAAGTTTCCCAGAATATGTAGATAGAATGAACACATCTGCTCCGTTAGAAGCTCTAAGGAGAGGACTTGGAGCAATTGGAGAATCCATTGATGCAAAAAGACAAGCTATTGCATATGCTGTATTTGATGCACTCTCTAACCTAACAGATGATTTACTAGAAAAAATTGCAGGTAGAGAACCAGATCCAATGATAGAAGTTTCCGAAATAATCACGGCAAAAGTAGAGAAACTTCTACCAAAGCTACAAAAAGAGAGATATATATCAATGATGGATATGGTAACTATAGGCCTGACAGAAGATCATCAAATCAAAGCAGAATTAGAAAAGCACGGTATCGACGTAAATAAGGCTGAAGATTTAGAATATGCACTTAAAGTATTTAAAGATGCGAGGAAATTCTACGAAGAACATGTAGTTGAAAGAAGATCTGAAGACCTACCTGCTCCACTAAGAAAAATGCGCGATGTGTCAGATATTTACAGAATATTTAAAACGGCATCAGGCAATCTTCAAGATCGACTTACAAAGCCAAATATTAAGCAAGCCTGCGCAATCCTTCGAATAGCTGCTGTAATAGATTACACAAACAAAGATCCTCAACTGGCAATATTAGATGAAGCTCATGAAGCTCTAAGGGAATTAATAGATAAATACTTCGTCGAAAAACGTAATAGTAAAAAGGAAAAAACTGTAAAATTTAAATCACGAAGATCAGGAGATATTTCTCCGCGAATTCACAGAATATTCGATAGAACAAAAAAGCTTCCAAGCATAATTGCAAAACTTTTAAGAAAGCCTGAAGCAAATGCAAGAACTATTATGGATGGTCTTGGAGTAACAATTTTAACAGGATCAAAAAGAGACTCTCTACTAATGGTGTATAAGTTATTTTTTGACCCAGACACATCAATTTTTCCTTCAATGAACGTTCGTGTAGGAGAAGGTAAAAACTTACTTGTAACAAGAGATGCTCTAGAAGAGGCCCTTTCAAGTCAAGAAAGTGCCGAATACCTAGTTGATCAAATAAGCACCGATCTTGAGATAGAAGAAGAAGAAGAGGCTTTTATCAACGACAACCCAGGGTCATCAGAAGCATACAAAGATCTAATACACATAGTTGTAGAAATGCCACTTACCCTTGCAAATGGTGAACGAAGAATGGTTCCAGTTGAGTTCCAAATAAAAGATGTAGTCTCAAGTGCAAATATAGACGCTAACGCTCCTCACACCGTATACAAGAAACATCAGAAAAAAACTCTAAGACAAAGAATCCTATCAAACAATCTCTTTTCATCATACAGAGTCCAAAGACGATCAAAAAAATAAACGCCTCCTACTCTTTCTCCTTCCATTCAGTTGGCTTTCCATACTGATACTTATCATCAATGATGTCGTTTTCTTTCCACTCTTTTACGTAATCCTCAACTTTAAAAACTTTGTGACCCCCATCCTTAAGGGAACAAATAACTCTAACAAGTCCTGCATTTATAACCATTTTCTTACATATAAAACATGGAAAAGCATCTAATTGAACTTCAGTTCCATCATCATTTTTAATTCTTCCATAGATATAAATATCTCCACCAAGAACAGCTGATCCAGAACGTGCAGCATTGATTATTGCATTTTGCTCAGCGTGAACACTTCGACACATTTCATATCTTTCTCCAGAAGGAATTCCTAGTTTTTTTCTCAAACAAAATCCATGATCAATGGAGCTCTTAGTTCCACGTGGCGCTCCACAATAACCAGTAGCTACAACCTGATCTTCTCGAATAATAACCGCACCAATCTCAACCTTTGTACAGGTTCCTCGTCTACAAACACTCTTAGCTAAATCCAAGTAATACTCATCTTTTGAAGGTCTTACATCATCCATAAAAATTTGTTAATCCTTTTTAAGCTTATTATAAAAATCTGTGAATTTTTGCTGCAATTCTTCTAGAGTTCCCTCATTATCAATAACTAAATCAACTTTTTGCATACACTTTTCAACCTGCTGACCATCCTCTGGCTCCCCCACTCCCCATTCTCTATCTAACTTATGAACAATAGCTTCACGTTCAGTTGCATCACTTTCGCGACCACGTGACAAAATACGTTCAATCAATAATTCGCGATTAGCATTCACTCCAACAACATGAACATCCTCTCCCTCTTTTAAAGAACCTATCTCTGCAGGATTACGAATTCCATCAACAACCCACTTATCATGTCCAGAATCTTGAATTTTTTTAAGTGCACGCTTACCAAGAACACCCGCACCTTCCTGAGCCCTCATACTATTACCAACCTCCATTAACTTCTCTCGCTCCTCCTCTATTCCGCGCTCTCTCGCCTCCTCCCTAACCATCATAGAAAGCGTAATATACTCAAAACCCATCTTCTCAAGAATCTTAACCACCTCACCTTTTCCACACCCCATAGGGCCTGTAAGTCCAATAATCATGAAAAAATTTTAAAGGATATTTTCTACATAAACAACAACAAACTTACAGCTATTACCCCCATCCCTGCAACAAGACCATAAATTGATAAATGATGATGTCCATATTTTTGAGCTGCAGGCAATAATTCATCTAAAGAAATAAAGACCATAATTCCCGCTACGGCCGCAAAAAGAATTCCATAAAAAGCTCCATCCATATAGTCACGCAAAAACCAGTATCCAACAATCGCCCCCACCGGCTCTGCTATACCTGAAAGGAACGTGAACCAAATAGCTTTTTTTCGACTTCCAGAAGCATAATAAATAGGAACTGCAACAGCAATACCCTCAGGAATATTGTGAATAGCAATCGCAACAGCAATAGCTATTCCCAACTTATAATCAGTTAAAGCAGTAGCAAATGTAGCCATTCCCTCTGGAAAATTATGTATACCAATAGCCAAGGCAACAAAAAGCCCCGTATTCATCAATTTCTTATAATTGTGAACCTGCTTATGCTCACTTACCTCCTCAATACAGTGTAATTCATGAGGATTCTCAAAAGAAGGAAGCATTCTATCAATTAAAGCTATCAATAAAACTCCACCAAAAAAAGAAGCAACTGTAATCCAAGAAGCTCCAGCTTCTCCAAAATCTAAAACAAGCGCCTCACGAGCCTTTGCTAAAATCTCCACAAAGGAGACATAAATCATTACTCCAGCTGAAAACCCCAATGAAACAGCCAGAAATTTAGTATTAGTGCGTTTTGTAAAAAACGTCAAAAATCCACCAATAACAGTCGCAAGTCCTGCAAATAAAGTTAATCCAAAAGCTGCAAGCACCGTTTTATCCATTTCATAAAATAGTAATTTGCCTGATTTTACACACAATAAACAACCCGATCAACAAAGACCCTCAACCAATTTCGAAAATTATTTCGAATCCCCCACAAAAAATACTGCTACCTGATCATCCCGAACATAATCATCCCCAACAAAAAACATGTCTGCATAATCATCAACTGGATCCTCTAAAACAACTGGACTAGTCGTATTAGAAGATAACGGCATCCCAGTACGAGCATCCCAAGTTAACTCGTATGGCATAGCATTAACCTGCCCAGTGTTATAAACCTTAGCACGAGCAAGATATCCACCACTTTTATCAGTCTCTTCAAGAAGATCGTATTCTCCAGTAGTGTCACCTTCCAAAGAATAATCTCCAGTAACTTTAGAAATCTGTGCTCCCTCAACCTCAATAACCTCCTTACCAGGCTGTATGTTATTTTCCCACCTAGGAATTAATTCGGACTCACCCTTTCTTGTAATCAAATCATTTCCTCCAAAACAACCACTCAAAAAAGTGACAAAAACAATAGATAAGATTGGGACAATTCGCCTCATTTCATTAGTTAAAGAAGATGATTATAGGCGCAAAGCGCCAATAAGTCAATAGGGGCGTCAAACCCTTTTACCAAGGACAAAACCCATGCTCGAATCATAAAAAGAAACCTTCTTTTCAACTTTAAAACCTCCTCCTCTTAGCCTGTCGACAATAGAATCAACACCTCTCCCGCCTCCCTCATGGTACTCAATATAAATACTCCTAATTTTCCCGAGAGACTCATCAGAAACATTTTCAAATATCTCAAACTCAGCTCCCTCAATATCCATTTTAACCAAGTCAACTAGCCCCAGTTTCTCAATCAAACCATCAAAACTCCTCACAAAAACCTTCTTCCCTTCCCCACTACCTATCAAAGAATGATTATGAGAGTCACTACTCAAATAAAGCTCCCTGTTTCCATCTACTCCTCCAATCGCAACGTTCTTAACAACTGCATTAACATTATTGAGCTTCAAATTCTCCTTTAATAAAGCAAAGTTGCGCTCCTCTGGCTCAAACGAAAAAATCTTGGCACCACTGTTCAAAACACCTGCATAAATCGAAAAACATCCGATATGTGCTCCCAAATCTAGAATAACCGAAGCCTCACCAATAATTTTATTCAACACCTTATAATCTCTATCTACAAAAATCTCCTCAAATACAGATAAGTCAGCATCTGTCTCAAGAGAAATCTTCCCCTTCTTTCCATTCAAATTAAACTCTTTAATCATTCTCTCCACTTTATTGAACACCCCATTGCAGGTCTTTGCTCAGCAGATGGATCCTCACCGCCAACAATAGCCTCAATTGCCTCAGCAAGTTCTTGCTTAGTAACAGATCCCTCGTCTTTCCAATTATCATCAACTCTTCCATGATAAGCCAGCTTTAAATCCTCATCAAACACATAAATATCAGGAGTACACTGCGCATCATATGCACGAGCAACTTCCTGAGTATCATCCTGTAAATATGGGAAATTCATACTGTATTCACCATAATATTCCTGCATTTTTTCAAATGTCTCCTCATCATAGTCTGGATTAAGATTAGGGTTAATTCCAACAAACTGAACCTCCTTATCTAAAAACTGCTCCTGCAAACTAACCAGTCGTGGCCAAATTGCTTGAACATAAGGGCAATGGTTACACATAAAAACAACAACAAGGGCTTTTTTATCAGCAAAATTGCCCAAACTATATTGCTCACCATCAACATTTTTTAAAGAAAAATCCGGAGCTGAAGTCCCCAAAGGAACATTAATAGACTCTAAAAGAACCATATTTTGAAGATTATTTATTAGTTTTTATAATTGTTTCAACAAAACTCTGCCTATTAACCTCTCTATCAGACACATTTTCCTTATCAACTTCATTTAAAATATCTATAAGCGCCATTCCAGATGCAGCAATAATATCAGCACTAATCCCCTGTCCATGCCAGAGTTTCCCTGAATCATCTTCCCAAACAATATCAACAACACCCGCCGCCTTCTCTTCATCAATAAGAGCCTTTGCCTTAAATTCATTCAGGCGTCCTCCAAAATCTACCATCTTCAATATCGCTTCAAATAAAGCATCAATTGGTCCAACACCTCTTCCTTCAGCCTCTTTCCCCACTCCATCAATACTAATCGCAGCCTTTGACCGTGATCCCTTTCGGCTATCAGAAAGAACCTTTGCAGCTAAA
>JABJOK010000058.1 GCA_018664365.1 Candidatus Peregrinibacteria bacterium
GATTTTCATACAGCAGAGAACGCGTTTCAATTAATCACGCAAGTCTCAGGAAGAGCAGGAAGATCAGGCACTCAGGGAAAAGTAATCATTCAAACATACAACCCCGAACACCTCTCATTAACATTCGCAAAAAACCACGACTACAATGAATTCTTCAAATATGAGATCACCCAAAGAAAACTCCTCAAGAATCCCCCATTCTCTAAACTTGCAAAACTTCTTGTAGTAAACCCTTCACTCAACCAGGCAAAGTCAAAAGCAGAGAAAATAGAAGATGCACTTTGGAAAATAGTGCGTGAAGAAGGCCTAAAAGACGAGATCCAAATCAATTCATACCCAGCCTATCTAATGCGCCTTCACAATAAATACAGGCACATAGTATTAATAAAAGACACCAGCAATTCTGATCTAATCCACAAACTATTAGAAAAACTGCCAAAAGAATATATAATGGACCAAGATCTAAGAATCGATATTGATCCTATAGCCATAACGTAATAACCAGACCATGAAAAGAATCCTATCAGGCGTTCAACCAAGCGGGAAACCACATCTTGGAAACTACCTTGGAGCAATGCGCCAACATATAGAAATGCAAAAAGATTTTGAGGCCTTCCTCTTTATCGCAGACCTTCACGCACTTACAACAGTTCGTGATCCAGAATTAATGCGCGAACAAACATTTGATTTAGCAGTTTCATATCTAGCACTTGGACTAGACCCAGAGAAGACTGTTTTTTTTAAACAATCAGATCTTTCTGAACACGCAGAACTGTGCTGGATTTTTGACTGCATAACACAAATGCCATTTGTAGAAAGAGCTCACGCATGGAAAGACGCACAGGCCAAAGGTAAAAAAGAAATCTCAGTAGGACTCTTCAACTACCCTGTTCTACAAGCTGCAGACATTCTTCTTTATCAACCAGACCTAGTACCAGTTGGACAAGACCAAAAACAGCACATCGAAATGACGCGAGACATTGCACAAAACTTCAACAATATATTTGGAGAGACATTCCAAATTCCTGAACCACACATCGAAAAAGATGTAGCAGTAGTCCCTGGAACAGATGGACAAAAGATGAGCAAGTCATACGGAAACACTATAGAGATCTTTGCAGATGAAAAAACACTCAAAAAACAGGTAATGGGAATCGTAACAGACTCCACTCCTGTTGAAGATCCAAAAGACCCAGAGAAATGTAACGTATTCACTCTCTACAAATTAATAGCAACAGAAGAAGAGACAAAAGCCCTTGAAGAACGATATAAAAAAGGAGGCTGGGGCTACGGAGACGCGAAAAAACTGCTCCTAGAAAAAATCATGGATCACTTCGCAGATGCACGTAAAAAATACGATGAATTAAAAGACAACAAAGATTACATTTACGAAGTATTAGAAGATGGAGCAAAAAGAGCGAGAAAGGTCGCGAAAAACACGCTAGATCAAGCAAAAAAACAAATAGGTTATAAATAGCTTGAACTTTTATTCTGCTTAGATTAAATTGATTGGGAGGGCAGATTTTTAAATTCAATTCAACTTGTGTAAATACATCTTTGTTACTGGTGGTGTGTGTAGTTCCTTGGGAAAAGGGATAGCTTCCGCCTCCATTGGAGCCCTGTTAACCGCTTCAGGCAAAAAAGTATTCACACAAAAGCTAGATCCATATTTCAACGTTGATCCTGGAACAATGAGTCCTTTTCAACATGGAGAAGTATTCGTAACAGAAGACGGAAGCGAAACAGATCTAGACCTAGGGCACTACGAAAGATTCATAGACACAAATTTAAACAAATTTTCTTCAGTAACTAGCGGTAGAGTTTATGGAGAAGTTTTAGACAAAGAGAGAAAGGGAAATTTCCTTGGAAGAACAATTCAAATTATTCCACATATAACAAATGCTATTCAGGACAAGATTATGGAAGCATCTGAAAAAAGCGGATGTGACGTTATGATGTGTGAAATAGGAGGAACTGTCGGAGATATGGAAGGACTAGCATTTATGGAAGCAATTAGACAACTACGCAATAAGCTAGGAAGTGAGAACACATTTTTTGTTCACCTCACACTCCTCCCCTATCTTGCAGGGTCAAAAGAGCTTAAGACAAAGCCAACTCAAGCATCAGTACGAGAGATGAGATCAATCGGAATTCAACCAGATATGATTCTGGCACGAGCAGACTATCCTATCAAAAAAGAACATCTACAAAAAATCGCACTATTCGGTGATGTAGAAGAAAAATACGTAATTCCAGCTCAAACAGTGAAATCAATTTATGATTGCCCTGTTAATTTTGAAAAATACGGAATCACACAGCTAATTGCAGACAAATTAAAACTTGGAAAACTTAAGCCAAATCTAAAAGAATGGAAAGCTGTATCGAGAAAAATCCATGCAAAGAAAGAAACTCTAAAGATAGCACTAGTAGGAAAGTACACAGGTCTCGATGACGCATATTTAAGCGTAATAGAATCATTGAAGATTGCCTGTTACCACAACACACGCGATCTAGAAGTTGTGTGGGTCAGTTCAGAAAAACTAGAGAAGAAGGATAGAAAAACCTGGAATGAACTTAAAAAATGTGATGGGATTGTAGTTCCAGGAGGATTCGGAATTAGAGGAACAGAAGGAAAAATATTAGCAGCAAAATACGCCCGTGAAAACAAAGTTCCATATCTTGGCCTATGCCTTGGAATGCAAATAATGACAATCGAATTTGCAAGACATGCACTAAAAAATCCAAAAATAACTTCAGAAGAGTTTGATGAAAACAGCGCTGTAGGAAAAGAAAATCATATCATCCACTTCCTACCAGGCCAGCACAAAGATAGGGAAAAAGGAGGAACCCTAAGGCTTGGGGCATACAAATGCAGCCTGGTGAAAGGCACAAAAACCCGAAAATTATATGATCAAGCAAATATAAGTGAACGCCACAGACACCGTTATGAATTCAACAGCGAATTCAAGGAATCTCTAGAAAAAGAAGGAATGATATTTGCTGGAATAAACCCAGAAAATAAACTAGTTGAAATAGCTGAACTAAAAGGACATCCTTTTATGATAGGCTCTCAATTCCATCCTGAGTTCAAATCTCGACCAAACCGCCCACATCCCCTATTCTTTGGTTTCATTAAGGCTGCAAAAAAGTAGCAACTTTCCCTACATTTTGCTAGAATCGACAAGTAAAGAAGGCTTGTTTCTCATTCCAACAAAATGCCTGTATTCAAATATAACGTAGCAAATAAAGAAGGGAAAAAACTTTCCGGTACAGTTGAAGCACCCGACGAAAGCACTGCTAGAGTCGAGCTCAACAACCTGGGTTTTTCCATACTCTCGTTAGAAGAAATTGCAGAGGCTCCAAAAATCGATAAAAAACTCAAGAAATTCGTCTTTGAAGCTGTAGATAAAAATTCCAAATTAGTCACAGGAACCATTCCCTCAAAAAACCAAGAAGAAGGAATGCGTAAGTTAATATCTGAATATGAATTAACAGTTTCAGCCATCTGGCCTGAAGGAGCTTCAGAAAAAGAAATATCAGAGGCTAGAAAAAAAGGGACAGAAGTTTTACAGGAAAAGCTCAACTCAGAAATGGAAAATATAAAAGCTGAGCAAGCCGCACAAACATTAGAACAGCAAAAGGAAGAAGCTTTCACCAAGGCCAAAATAGAATACATTCTGAGAGATGTTAATGCACTTCTTAAAAAATTCGATACAAAGCTTGAACTTGATCAAAAAGCTGAAATAAACAAGAAAATCAACAAACTTCTTAGAATTAAGAACAGTAAAAACCTAAGCTATATACTAAAAACAGCTCAAGAACTTCTCGAATTCATACAATTCCAAGAAAAGTCTCTTTTTGAACGTGGATATAAAGAAGAAAGATTAGAACTAGAGATCCAAACAAAAAACCTACTCAATGAATTATACAAAACCTCAAAACCAAAAAGTATTGGAGAAGATATTGTAAGAAAAATAGAGAAATGGGAAGAATCTAATATTCACAAGAGTAAATCTAAGCCAAAGGCTTCAACTAAATTCGTCCACAAAATCTTACAAAAAATTAAAAGATGGTTTGTAACTCCTCCTGAAATTGCCGCAATTAAGTCTCAAATAAAAATCTACAACAGGCAAATAAAAGATTTTGCTCTTTTGTACTTCAAGGAACCTACAAAAGAGTACAAGTCAAAAGTTATCAAAGCGATCAAAACAATTTGGAGAGCGCGCCAAAAAGCAAAACACAGTCTCAAACACGCAGGAGAATTAATGAAAAACCGAAGAAAAGACATTACTGAATACAATGAGAACTTAACCTTGTCCCTCATAGAAGAGCTTAATGCTCTAACAGGATGGCTGCTTGGATTCTATCTAATATTCTATTTCATAGCCCTATACATAACCACTAAAGATTTCGGCCTTGGAGAAATACCTCAAGGGTTTTACATCTACAACAGCCAATTATTTAAATATATTTTAGCTATTCTATTCTTATTACACGCATCAACTTCATTGAAAATGAATTTCTTCAAGAAAAGCTTCATAGCAAATTTAATACTTGCCCCAGCTTTTATTTTTAGTAGCATAATCGTCATTCTTAACTTTTAAATATGTTCCCCGAACTACTTTCAACCAAATTGATAACAATTCACACTCTTTGGATATTTGTCGCAATTGCAGTCATTGTAACAACTATTATAGGTATAAACTTTGCAAAAGCATACGGTCTTAAAATACAATTTATAAGCGACAACTCTCTTCTAATGATTCTATCAGGGCTAGTTGGTGGACGCATCTTAGGAGTTGCAGAAAACTATTACGCATATTTCTATGAATTCAGCTTTGAGAGCCTTATAAAGACGTTGTACGTATGGGATCAAAACATAAGTGCTATTGGATTCGTATTAGGAATGCTCATATATCTTTATTATATCTGCAAAAAGAATGAACGAGATATTTTCAAATGGCTTGATGCATTAAGTCCAGCCCTACTAATAGGTTTTGCAATCGGACACCTTGGAGAATTCTTTGCTGGAATAAATTACGGGAAGGAAACTGGTTTACCATGGGGAGTAAACTTTGAAAGCCCTGCTATAAAATACGCTGTCCCTATTCATCCAACACAAATTTATGCATTCCTATACACAGTGGCACTGGTGGCATTTATAATTTGGCTTAGCAAAAACAAAAAAGTGATTGAATTAGAGAAAAATGGATTCATTGCTGGAGTAACAGTGCTGCTATATTCATTTTTGCAATTCATTGAAAACTTCTTTAGAGGAGACGATACAATTGCAATTTTAGGAGTAAGACTACCTCAAATACTCCTACTTCTAACAAGCATATTAGCTGGTGTATTTATATATCTTCGCTATAATAAGCGCACAAAAAAGTCATTTCGTAACTAAAAAATAAAATGCAATTTATAAGTTATCTATTCGAAACAAGTCCTGGAGCAGAATTCCTGTATTTCTATCCCCTGCTAGGGTTAATAGCATTTCTGATTATTGCATCAATAGTTGCTTCTGTAGTTTATAAGAAAAAGAAGAAGCATGATTTTGCATATAAAAGGCTATTTAAAAGCTTAAGCCCAAGATTGCTCTTAATGGGTCTACTTTTCCTTCTTCTACTGGGAGTTCGCTATGAAAACATCCCATATTTTTCAATGAGAATCTGGATATATCTATCTCTTATACTTCTAGCATATATTGCCTACGTATACATTAAAATTGCACGCGTTCAATATCCTAAAGAAAAGCAAAACGTAGAGCATAAAGTAAAACACTCAAGCACAAAGGAGGAAAACAAATATCTTCCTAACAAGAAAAAGAGGAAGTAATCAGTCTAGTTTTACAATTTTATACTCAATTGATCCTGATGGAGCAATTACCTTTACTGAATCTCCCTTTTCGTGATCTAGTAAAGCAGTCCCAACTGGAGACTCATTAGAAATTTTACCTTCAAATGGATCAGCCTCTGTTGAACCCACTATTGTATAAACCTCAAGCTCGTCTTTCTTCTTTGAAAGATTTTTAAGATGAACTGTAGTTCCAAGTTGAACCGTTTTTGTAACCTGATGCTTATCAGAAATAATTTTCGCACTCTTAATCTTTCCCTCAAGCTCCAAGATACGTCCCTCAACAAAAGCCTGTTCGTTTTTAGACTCTTCGTACTCAGCATTCTCAGAAAGATCTCCGTAAGAAATAGCCTCCTTAAGACGAGCAGCTACCTCTTTTCTCTTAACATTTCTTAGGTTATCTAACTCCTCTACCAACTTATCTAATCCTTCTTTTGTAATTAAAGTTGCTTTCTTTCCATCATCTGTCAAAAATTCATCATGTACTATCTGTGAAACATCCTTCTTCTCATCTTTCTTAGTTTTTTTCTTAGGCATAATTTTAATGTTAACCAATAATATTTTTAGTGAGGACGGATTTTAGAACTTGTAGGGTGTTCCTTTAACTTCTGAAGAACCTTCGCCTCAATCTGACGAATACGCTCACGAGTTACGTGGAACTCCTGTCCCACTTCCTCCAAAGTATGACCTACTCCATCCTTAAGGCCAAAACGCATCTCAATAATCTTTCTTTCACGTGGAGAAAGATATTGAAGCATTTCATGTATATTTTCTTTTAATAACTGTCTATTTGTTGATTCTGAAGGAGATAACGCATCATCATCCTCAATAAAGTCACCTAGCTTGCTATCCTCCTCAGTTCCCACAGGTGCCTCAAGTGACACAATATCCTGAGAAATCTTCATGATATGACGAACCTTCTTGATCTCCATATCCATTTCAGCAGCTAACTCCTCAAGAAGCGGCTCACGTCCCAATTCTTGAACAAGTCTTCTTTGTGCATGAGTAAGCTTGTTGATTGTTTCAACCATGTGCACAGGAATACGAATCGTACGAGCTTGATCAGCTATCGCACGTGTAATCGCCTGACGAATCCACCATGTAGCATAAGTTGAAAATTTAAATCCTCTATTAGGATCAAATTTCTCTACCGCACGGAAAAGACCGATGTTCCCCTCTTGAATAAGATCAAGAAATGAAAGACCACGTCCAATATATTTCTTAGCAATACTAACTACTAAACGCAAATTAGCTTCAGCAAGTTTTGACTTCGCAGATTGATCCCCCTTAGCAATTCTACGTGCCAATTCAACCTCTTCCTTAGCATTCAAAAGCGGCACACGTCCAATTTCACATAAATACAAACGAATTGAATCATTTGCAATTTCCTTGAACTCTGCCTCACGTTTCTGCTTTTTCTCCTTTCTATCAGCTAATGACAGAATCAAAGGCTTCTTTTGAGGAGTCTTTTTTGCCCCTTTTTCATCTTTTTTCGCATCACCATCTCCATCTCCATCTTCCTCTCCATCTTCCTCTTTATCCCATTCATTAGTGTCAAAAAGCGCTGCATCCTTAGTATCAATAACCTCAATACCTAAGTCCATAAAAAGACTATAGATCTCATCGAGAAGAATTAAATCGTCCTCAATGTTAGGCATTGCCTTCAAAAGCTCCTGCTGAGTTACAAAACCCTGCTGTTGCCCCTTCTTAACAAGCCCCTTAACCTCTTTTGGATATTTTTCTAACTGATCATCCGTAGGCTGTGTAATAAACTTACTAGTTCTTGCCATATTTGGAAGTTTTAATTTATTCTTTAACCGGCATCAGTAGCTCTTGCTGCTCGGCCAGTAATTTTAACAATTCATCTTTTTCTCCATCTTTTTCTACTTCACTAATCCTGAGTTGAATCTCAGAAAGACGTCTATTTCTACGCTCTTTTCTATACCTGTCAACAATTTTTTCGACCTCACACACCACTGCCTCCTCTGTGAACTGGCTATATTTCTCTGAAGCATACAACGCCAGAACATCAAGTTTACCCTTTATATCAGAGAGAAACCCTTTATTGAGATCCCATTGCTTATTTCCAGTTCGCGCTGAATTATACTGATCGACAAAAGCCTTGTAAATAGCTTTCTGATCATCTTCAAAATCATTTTCATTTAGAATTTTTTCCAAGTTTTCAAACATTGCTGGGTACTCCAAAACAATTGCAAAAATTTCCTCTCCCAAAGTAAGCCTCTGCCTTGATCCAGAAATTTTATCCTGCTGCTTTGCTGGATGAGTAGATGGAAGCTTGAAGTTATCAATTTCTTCATACAGGAATTTTTCCTGGGTATTCAATTTCACCGACAGCCTTCTAACATACAAATCTCTCCCGCTCGCAGGGATCTGCTTAATAAATGGCAATACATCCAACAAAATCTTTCTTCTTCCCTCCACAGACATAACATCATTCTCTTCAACTAGCTTATCAACAAAAAAGTTCATAAAGTCCTCAGCACCTTCAATCAATTTAATGAAAGAATCACCTCCACTATCTTTCACTAAGTCCGCAGGATCCTTTCCCGCAAAATCAGCAACTGATTTTATAAGCATATTCTCATGTAGAAGCAATGAAGCCGATCTTTTAGTTGCTTCAAAACCAGCTGAATCATGGTCAAAACAAGTTACAACATTTGAAGTTATTCTCTTTATCAAAGCAGTATGTCCATCTGTAAGCGCAGTTCCAGAAACCGCCGCTATGTTTTTTATACCCTCTTGATATGGCAATAAAACATCAAAATACCCTTCAACTAAAACAATTTGATCCTTATCCTTAACATTCTGCTTTGAATGATATAGACCATAAAGAATCTTACTCTTATTGTAGATAACATTCTCAGGAGAATTAAGATATTTAGGCATCTGATCCTTTTTCAAAGCTCTACCACCAAATCCAGTAACTCTTCCCAAATAATCAAAAATAGGAAACATTAGTCTTCCTCTAAATTTGTCATACACTCTATCATCAGCCAAATTCTTAGCTGAAATAAAACCAGACCCCAAAAGAACTTTCTTACTGATCCCCTTCTTCAAAAGATAAGTATAAAGATCATCATAACTATCAATTGAAAAACCCAGTCTAAATTCTTTTATTGCTTCATCGTTAAGTCCCCTCTTGTATAAATAATCTAAAACCTTCTTTCCGTCATTGCTCTTATACAAATTCTTCTCAAAATGCTCACAAGCAAGATCATGGGCACGAAAGTATTCATCTTTTTCTCCTTTTTTCTCTTTATTAACAAATTTCGACATTTTTTCCACCTTTACACCAGCCTTATCAGCCAAAATCTGCAAAGCTTCAGGAAATTCAACCCCCTCATACTCTTGAATGAATGTAAAAATATCACCTCCTTTATGGCAACCAAAGCAGTGAAAAATCTGTTTCTCAGGACTAACAACAAAACTTCCAGTTTTTTCATTATGAAATGGACAGCAAGCCTTATAATTACGTCCTGCCTTTTTTAATTGGATATATTGCGAAACTAAATCCGCAATATCCAAACGAGCCTTAATATCCTCAACGACATCAGCCATAATAATGATTTTATACCTGAATTATTTGACAAAAACAACTACTGTTTTTTCCTTGGAAGAAGAACTAGCGCAGTCGCAAGCAGCAACATCAATATAACAAGTGCAGCTAATATAAAAAGCTTCTGCTCTGTAGTAACAAAAGTAACCGCAAATATTCCAAAAAGGGCAGTAACAAAAAGATAAATTAAAACTACGACTCTTTCAGAAAGATTTATTCCAAGTAAGCGATGATGCAAATGAAGAAGATCCCCCTGCCAAAACTTCTTACCCTTAAGCGTTCTTCGAACAACAACCCAAATCATATCTAATATCGGAATTCCCAAAACTAAAAAAGCAGTAGCCACTTTTCCTCCTGAAAAAATTGCCAAAGCCGCAATGAGA
>JABJOK010000008.1 GCA_018664365.1 Candidatus Peregrinibacteria bacterium
CTGCACAAGGAACTCCACCAGGAGGATACCCACCGCAAGGAACTCCACCAGGAGGATACCCACCGCAAGGAACTCCACCAGGGGGATACCCACCACAGGGAATGCCACCAGCGGGTTATCCACCGCAACAACCGGAAGATACAACTCCAGCAAATTTTCAGCTTGGAACAAAACTTCCTGCACAATTAAAAACAAAGGCTCCAGGGAGCGAATTAAAATATGATGAAGAATACTTTATTAGACTTCTTGCAGGTTCAATATCTCTTTCAAAAGATGAAAAGAAGAGGATTATTGATTCAATTCCAAAGCTAAAACAAGCGCAGATTGACGAACTTGTTAGGATTTTTGAAGAGGAGAAACAAAAGTTTGCAGCACTTTCACAGAAGCACGTTCCTCAACTTGAGAAACTTGCTCAGCAACACTTTGATGAGTGGATGCAGCTAGAAGACGAACAAGTTCAAACCGGAAAGAAAGAAGAAGATTCATCAAAAGCTGACGAGATAAGAAAGAATCTGGGACTGTAATAGAAACAAAATTGAAAACCGCTCCAATTAGGGGCGGTTTTTTTTAAAGAACTTGCATTTTCCATATCAGCTCGACTTGCATCCCAAAGTTCCAATAGCGATCCTCGGATTTGTTCAATATATAGGCCAAAACGCCCACATACTAAATCACGCCAGCTTGAAAAAAACAAACCTTTGTATTACCTTTAGGTGCGTAATCTCATTTATTAAAGAACCACCATGAAAAAAACTCTTGGAATAATGATAGTAGCAGCAGTCGCATTAAGTGCCTGCAGCTTACTTCAAGTAGAAAAGACAGAAGAGATCAACCTTAATTCGGCTGACATAATTCTTGATAAGATTATTTTTGAGGAGGCCACTGCGGCACTAGATAGTAGTAGGTGCAATGAGATTATAACCAGCGATATATCTAAAGAATGCATTTACGTGATTAATGCCATGGTTCAAAAAGAAAAGGCACTTGAGACGGAAGATTTATCAGAATGTGAAAGCATTGAGCTGCCAAGGTATAAAGAGAATTGCATCAATGCCCTCAATACAATACTGCAGGAACACGTAGCTGCACTTGAAGAACAAGAAAATATTGAACTTTCCGCAAAGGCGTTTATCGAAGGAGACTCTAGTGCATGTGATGATATATCCGATGAATCTCAGAGAAACACATGCCTGTATAACATCTTCGTGAATAAAGCTAAAAATGATCAAGATGAGTCGTTGTGCAACGAGATAGAAAAAGAACAACTAGTCAACAAGTGTAAAGAAAAATTCAGAAAAAAGGATACTTCTACTTATGATGAAACAAATAAACAGCTACCCCCTGCGAACCTCTAAGAGTTCATATCCCAGCAAGTAGCATAGAATCTCAGATAAGCATCAATGCCTCCGCCCATCTTGTGATCGACCTCAAATTCACATGTGTCGCCACCGCTTATAGCAGCGTTTTTTACGTTAACGTTATCTAAGTTGGTAGTATAGTCTTCGTATCCACAACTTAACAATATTTTATCTCCAGTACATGAGACGTCATAAAATGAGGTGTCCCAACTATTGGTACTTATGAATTTTATCCAACCAGTATTCATATACGAAATAGTACCAAAGCTATTAGCTCTCACCTTCCCATTTACCAGCAAATTGTCATCTGCATTCAGAGTCCCATCTGCATCCCACAATTTCCCTGTCACGTGGATGTCTCCAGCAACATTCAATGCATCATCAATTTTAATAAGGCCCCCACTTCCTACGCCGTTACCAATATTAAGATTATATGATGAGTTTTTTTGCTTTATGGTAGGAACTGTTCCACCAATAGACAGTGCACCAGCTACCTCTAACTTATCGTTTACCTTAACGATTCCAGATGTAGCAGTAGAATTTCCAAGCGTTAGGTCACTAGTATTATTATAGATCGCTCCTGTGATACTAAGCTTGTCATTAATCCAAAGAGTATCTGTAGGAGAGCTCAGAGCTCCAGGGCCAACAGACAAGTTGCCCTCTATAGTAGCGCCTTTCGAGCTGATTGTACCACCTGAAGTTATTCCCCCTGAAAAATCAGCTATAGTCCCCACAAACTTACCAGCTGCAGACAAATCACCACCTACAGCAGCGTGATGTGAGCTAATGTCGCCAGTCGCGTCCATATCGCCTGCAATTTCAACATCCTCACCAAACCACACTGGGTTATCTGGGGATGGCCCATAGTTCTCCGAAGGATTAGATATAGTCCCAGTAATGTGCAACTGATCATCAATCGTAACAGGAAGTGGCACGCCCTGGGTGTGATTTCCAATATTTCCAAGAACATCTAGGTCCCCAGTAACATGGAGTCCATCGGTATCAATAATTTTGACCGGACCAGTAGCACCATTTCGAATTGTGCCGCCTATGTTTAATTCCCCATTTACTCCGATTTCGGTCGTTCCACTTATATTCAGCCCAGTAAAAGTGGGACTTATGCCCACTCCGGGAGCATCGGACTCAGAGGGATTAGCTACATCAACTCCAAATGCTGAAGTAATGCCTAGTGTCAGGACACCAAAAATAACTGCTATCATAAAAGCCGACATGATTTTAGTGGAATCAGGAATTTTCATACTAAAGTTTGTTATTAATCTTAAGAATTTTACCACAAAAAAAACAACATAAACAATTTTGTCCTCGACTATATAGATCAAGTAGAATTCAGGCGCTTGCTTGAAATAAAAGCCCCTTTGTATTACATTTATCATCGTATTCCTCATTCTAACCAACCAAAAATGAAAAAAATTATAACTATTAGTTTAATTGGAGCGTTTTTACTCTCTGCCTGTTCAATGACAGAGACGCAAAACAATTCTATTGAAGAAGAAGCAACTCCAGTAGAGTTTGAAGCTACAACCCTTCAAGAGAGACTAGATGACGATATCGTACTAATGGCTGTAGAGAGAAGGAACTCAGAGTTGTGCGAAACGATAGAAGCTACAACCCAAGCTAAGTTTTGCATGGAAAAGGTAAGTGAGGGCAAATTACTAGATGAGGCTGTTGACGCTGCAGATATCGAAAAATGTGAAATTATTGCAACTTCAAGCATATCAAAGAGATGCGAAATTCTTGTAAATGAGAAATTAGAAAAGATCAATGAAGAAGCGCGTATTGCAGAACAATCAGAACTATTAATCACCATTGAATCCGAAGGAGATGGCGAAGAATGCCAAGGAATTGAAGACGAAAATTTTAGAGTACAATGCCAATTCAATATCTATATGACTGAAGCAAAAGCATCAAAAGACCCTTCGCTTTGTAGCAAGATAGAAAATGAGGAATTAGCAGAAGTATGCACAAGTAGTCTCAACTAAAGACGATAAGGTTGGCAAAGTGCTCGTCCTGAAATCTGAACCGGCCCTGCATAACGGTGAAAATATCGTATTAAGCAGTTATTGTGAGGGAAAGGGGCAGCAGAAAGTCCAGTTATTTTATCAACTCCCATACCTAAAGCAGTATCAGCCCAGCAAGCTACGACCGTATATCCCTGTGGACAATAAAGAGAACAGGTATTGGATTCACCCGCCCCTGGCTGACCAGCAAAACCTGACTGACAAGTAGATGTTGTTCCATCACCAGCCTGACCATTGAGATTAGCAAACGACACAGTCACATAATCAACAGGACCAAAAAGCTTGCCTCCTAAGGTTATATCATCTCCTACATCAAGATCATCAAATACATCAATACTTCCAGTAGGAAAAGAGTACCCTGGTATCGTAGTAGTATCATCATGCCCTACAGTCACATCTCCCGTCACAGTAAGACCAGTAAAAGTTGGACTTACTCCAACTCCTGGAGTATTAGATCCAGCGGGATTAGCTACAACAAAACCAGCATCTTCTCCAAATGCTGAAGTTACACCAAGTGCTAGAACACCAAAAATAACGGCTACTACAAAAGCCGACACGACTTTAGTAAAATGAGGAGTTTTCATAGAAATTTTTATTATATGTCGCTCTAGATTTTACCACAAAGAAACCAGTTCCAACAAAATTTCTTTAATAAGAGTTCTTTCAATCTATTCTCCCACACTAACAGCATCCCTAATTTCAAACTCAATATTGTCTGGGATATTAGGGACAGTAGGGGCCCAAGCTGGCCAGCTATCGATTTCAACCTTATTCACCTCCGGAAGATTTTGGATAAATGATTTTGCATCCTCGATGTCCTTTCCAGCAATATGATCACGTATTTTTTGAAGAAGTTTTTGACCACTTTCTTTATCTGGATCAATGGAGAATTGCTCGATTCCCTTAATATTCGCAGTTAGTTTTATTTTTCCGGAGTATTCATCCCACTCAAATATTCTATATGAAGTAGAGTCCTCATTAATTCTGAGAAGCTCCTTACGTGGACTCTTTTTTACCAACAACTCATTTTTCAAAATTTCTAGCATCTGATCATGCTCATAGTAAACACCAGAGATATCGACGTTTCCAGTTACTGTGAATTCAGTTAACTCAGTTCCCTCAAGTTCACTAGGTATTTCAAACTGCACCTCGCCTGTTTTAACTGCACCATCTCCCTCTAGGAGAGTATAAACAGTGGTTCCCTCGACCAACTCAGTCTTTTTATTTACTGCCCCTCTAAGCTCTTCAACAGCCCCCTTAATGAGTTCGTCTTTTATTCTAGATTCAGCAGCCGACAAATCCTCAGGAGAAATAAATGTAATAAAATCAGTAACACCACCAGTCATCGGCTCATAGCTCTCTGCATAAAGTTCAGAACGACTATCTTCCTTCAACCCTGGAAGATAAAAGCTTGAAGCATCAACATTCCCTCGTTCTCCTACAATTGCCCCGAA
>JABJOK010000007.1 GCA_018664365.1 Candidatus Peregrinibacteria bacterium
CGCCTTCTCAAAGAAAGTAATCATCGTATCTCCAACCTCATTCTTCGCCTACCTACAGACTGTACTTCAGGGACTAAAAGCACTAGAAATTGAGAAAAAAGCAGAGGACATCATGAAAAACGTAGAGAAGCTCGGGAAGCACATAAATAGCCATGACGCATATATGCAAAAACTAGGCAACAGCCTAGGTACAACTGTTAACATGTACAACTCCACTTACACTGAGTTTAAAAAAATCGACAAAGACGTATACAAGATAACTGATGGGCAGGCTGGAGGAGAAATAACACCTGAAATCATTGAAAAGCCAAAGATTGAAATTTAATAAATAAAACCTAACCAAATTCCAATGGGAGTAAGATCAAAAACATTAGTAACCGTACTTCTGGTAGGAGCAGTAATAGGAGTGATGTCATTCAGTGCTACTAACGAAAATTTATTCAAAGGACAGCTAATGGGAGACAAGGACGAAGAATCCACAGATACTGCAGTAGAAGACACGCCAACACTACTTCCAGATCTAACGATAGGACTATCACTAACAGAACCTGAAACTCCAGAAGGAGATCTAGTTGCCAACATCGAAATCTCAAACACAGGAGAGGGAGCATTAGTCTCAGGACAAGAATTTGTATACGAAATAGAAATCAACGGAGAACAGGTACTATCAAACAGTGATTCATACAGCGCACTCGAAAAAGGAGATTCATTCAGCTTTAGCTACCCTATTCCTCAAAGCATATATCAATATGCCGCGAAGGGTGAAGTGAGTGCAAAGGTAGATACTGGAAATGTAATTAAAGAGGCAAACGAAAGCAACAACGCTGCCAATGCATCTTATGACTACCTAATTGAAAGATAATGGCAGATGACGAGGACCTGACAAAAGAACAAGGTGATGAGCTTAGTAAATCGACTGAGGCATTAGGCGGAGCCATCGGAATCAAGCAGGAGCAAAGAAAGATAAAGTCGGATGCAATTGAAAAAAGGGGTGTAATGGGAAAGATCCTAGAGGGTGCCCAAGCAAGAATAGAGGTCAAGGACGAACTAGAGGAAAAGCTCGATAAAAAGGGCTTTTTCGCGAGAATTTTTGGTGAGGGCAGCAAGGTTACAATGTTCTTCACAGCGATTGCGGATAAGCTAGGAATAGGGAAGAAAGAAGACATAGAATTCAAGAAATTTCAGGAAGAAATAGGGGAAGAAGATATAGAAACATTTATCGTTTCGCACAGAGCACTCGGATACGGGAGACACAAGGAAAACTCAAAGGAAGCAATAGAGGCAGCACTAGATGGCGGAGAGCAACAGCTAGAAATAGACCTGAGAGTAGGAGACGATGGTGAAATATACATAACTCACGACACCATCGACGGAATAGAAGACCCTGCAGAGAAATTCTTGCCCCTCGAAGACGCTCTAGATGTATTCGCGCAACACCCAAGCCAGGATATAGCTATATTTTTTGACGTGAAAGATCCCAGAGTTCTAGACGCACTCGACCAGGTAATTGCAAAAAAAGACTTAGAATATGCCGGGAATACAAACTACAAACCAATAGCAGAAAAACACTTTGTAATGGGATTCAACCATGAAGTGATAGCCAAGGCACATGAAAAAAATCCTAGAAGGCCATTAATGTTCAACTACATCCCTACTGCACTACTAAAAGACTCGGTAGCCGAGTTCGACAAGTACGACAGGGATGACATAGAAAGCATATGCAGCACAGTAGACAGCTTCGCAGGAACTCACCTAGAAGACGATCTAAAAACAACAACAATAAACCTTCATGGAAGGGAGCTGAGGCCACCAGGGGAAACTCCTAAAATAGAAAACATAATCCACGTGGTAGAGGAGCTCCCAAATATAGAAATAGGGAATCCACCACAAGACATACTTGATGTAGTGAAGTATGTCTGTATCCCCGCACCATTAGCCACAAAGGCTCTAGTGAATAAGATAAGGGCTAGAGGAGTTAAGGTTGCCGTATGGGGAGCAGAAGGAAAGCACATACAAAAGGCAATTGGTTCAGTAAAGGCAGATCTTGTCATAAGCGACAAGCCAGACGTAATAGAGGGGAATCAACAATTCAACGTCTAAACAGCAGGGCACACCAATCTGAATTCACAAAACTTACAAAGAAATCCCGGAGTTGGCTCAAAACCAGATTTTTTCATTTGATCAACTAGCTCGTCAACATTCTCAATAAGGTCTTCTATTTGAGCATTAGAGCGGGACGTTGAAACCTTTTCATTGTCCTCAATATAATAAAGGCTCAATTTTGAGACAGGAACCCTGAAGACGTCTCTACAGGCTAGAGCATAAATCGAAAGCTGTAGATCCCTATCAAGATTAACTCCCTTTTTAAGCTTTCCAGTTTTGTAATCAATTACTTCATAAGTACCATCCTCCAGCTTATCAAGCCTATCGATTCTTCCCGAAACCACATATTCACCCAATTTCAAATTAAATGGCCTCTCTAGATATGCAGGAACGACCCACGGATCACTGTTAGATTCATAGAACTGCTTCAACACTCCCAAGCCACGCTTCATACGGGTGTTTTCATGAGCCTTGCTTTCATAACCGAGGCCAAGCCAGTTCTTCTCATACAACTCTTCTAGCAGATCCATAGAGACATCTTTGCCCGACTTCAGATATTGATAAAATTCATTCAAAGTATTGTGAACACTAGAACCAAAATTTGCAGCATGAGAAGGGGGAGAGGGAATTTTTAACAAATATCGGTAGCTATATTTAAGAGGGCAAGTTTTAAAAGTATCCAGCTGAGAATAACTCAATCGCTTCCTGTCAAAAGCAGGAAGCTCGAAAATAGGTTTCTTAGGAACCTTAGATGCCTTCAACCTTTCAAAAACATTTTCACTTAGCTCATGAGTAGTAAACTCAACATCACCAGAAGCACTAATCTCCTCAATAAACGGTGAGACTTTCCATTTCTTATTCCCCTCATATTGGTCGCTGTGAGTAACAAACAGACGACTCTTTGCGCGAGTCACAGCAACATAAAAGAGTCTCCTCTCCTCTTGAATGTGAAAATCACCCTCGGGGAATATCTCGTTAGTTAGATCCTCCGGTATAGAAAAAGTATCTCTACGTTTGATAACTGGAAAACGATGATTAACAGCACTGACAACAAAGACAACCTCAAACTCAAGCCCTTTAGACCCATGAGTGGTCAAAATCTGAACACTATCACGATCCGGCATATTATCACCCGCTAAAGAAGAATTAGATTCCTCAAGCATATCTAGGTAACCCGAGAAATCAATAATGCTCCTGTCATCATTCTCACGTTCAAAGCGCGCAATATGCTTGGCAAACTCATTAATATTCTCAACCTCCTCAAACATTTCCTCCTCCATCATGTGAACCAAGTAACCTGATTTCTCCAAGAATTCATTTAAAACTAGCCCGACTGAGCTATTCTTAGAATATTCAATCAAATGAGTAAACAGAGCTTTAATTTTTTCAACACCACTTTCAGTTCCAGGCAAAACATTTTCCTCTTCAACAGTCCTCAAGTATTCAATCAAATGATCATTTCCAGACTTCTTATTCAGCTCATGTATCTCAGCCATTGAGACATCAAAAATACCCATTCGTAGGATTCTCATCAAAGCGATGTCGTCATACGGATCAGCCAAGAACCGAATCACAGAAAGCAAATCCTTTATTTCATCAAGGACCAAAAGACCCTTTGGATTACGAACTTGATAGGGGAGACCAAGCCTCTTGAGCTCCTCCACAAAAGGATGCACAAGCTGATTACTTCGAACAAGGATGGCAAACTCTCCATAAGGAATGTTCTCACTGTCATGAAGGAACTTAATCTTTTCAGCAGTAAAGGAAGTTTCTTGAATATAGTTGGGAAAATTATGAACCTCAACAGGGTAGGCTGTATCAACATTGGAATTAAGTTTTTTTGAGATACCATCACGAACCTCCAGCCTGTCAGGATTATTCTTCTGAATAAGAGCATAGGAAGAATCCAAAATACTCCTTGAGCTACGGTAGTTTTCAGTAAGAACAACCTTTTTATGACTTGGGAATTTTTCCTCAAACTGCAAAATATTGCTCAAGCTAGCTCCGCGCCATTTATATATACTCTGGTCGTCATCACCAACAACTACAATATTACTGTGTTGTTCGGACAGCATCTCAACTAACCTAAATTGCGCATAGTTAGTATCCTGAAACTCATCAACCAAAACATACTTATAACGCGCAGCATACTCTTCTAAAACAGATTTTCTCTTCTCAAAAAGCTGCAAAACATAGTAGGTCAGGTCACCAAAATCTAAAAAGTTGTTTTTGATAAGCATTTCCTGATAATCCCTATAGGCCCCAGCAATTTCAAGAACCTTATCCTTTTCCTCAGAATCCTCCATGTTCTTAGCATATTCAACATACTTGTCGGGCATTATCATCTCATCCTTTAACTTCGAAAAATGCGAAAGTAAATCATATATAAACTGATTTGGATTTCCAAGCGGCCGATAATAGTTCAAGTCAAAGTTAAAAAGATTTTTTTTCATAAAAAACCACTGATCAAGTTGATTCAAAAGCTTAAAGCCAGGATCCAGGCCTATCTCAAGACCTGCCTCACGCAAAATTCGCTCAGAAAAGGCATGAAAGGTCTTAATACAAATGTCCTCATACGAAAGAGGCATAGACTCATCAACTCGCTCAAGCATCTCAAGAGAGGCCTTCTCAGTGAAGGTAAGCGCCAGTATCTCTCCAGGAGTGGCTTTGCCAGACTTAATCAGCTCAACAATTCTAGACGTAACTACGCGTGTTTTTCCAGTTCCTGCACCCGCAACTATAAGAAGGGGACCCAGGTCATGAAAAACTGCCTCTTTTTGAGCTTCATTAA
>JABJOK010000120.1 GCA_018664365.1 Candidatus Peregrinibacteria bacterium
CCTGTAAGCCAAATGTATTTGAAAGGTGTGAACCGGGCAAAAATGATATTAAAGACAAACCCTAATATCATAATCAATGCAGTTGCCTGTGCGAGTTGTCCAAGAGCAATAGCAACGATAGCTTCGTTACTAGGAACCACACCTTGGACATTAAACGCTTCTTGGATCATTGGCCCTAATATATCCAAAGGCCCAATTAGGGTTACAGCTCCTGCAACAAGTATGAAGAACCCAATTGCAGCTTTAACACCACCTGAGATTGCATCTGAGAAGTTTTTGTCCTCTGACGCAAGATAACCGACAAATGCTACGATTGCGACAAGCAACGCTGGCACACTCAGAATATCAACTAGAACTTTCAAAATCCCTGTCATGTCTTCCTCCAATATTAAATTAGTTAATTCTTATTAAGATTTTCTAACACGGGGCGCAATCCTTCAATTAATCCATCCAAATCCATGAAGTTTGCAACGGTTATAATGGGTGTTTTTATGTTTCCAATGCGTTCTGCTAATTCATTGGATGTTACGACTAAATCAGCTGTCAAAGCTAATCCTTTCGCAGTGCTAATATCAGCCAAATCTACTGCTGCTTTTACATCTAGCACCTTGAGAGCCTTCTCTATCTGCATTTTTAGTAACATACTGGTACCTACACCCATACCGCAAACAGCTAATATTTTTAAATGCTTAGCCAAGTTCAATCTCCTTTCATAATTGTAAGGATAAATAAATTTTAAATAAGCAAACTCCTTTTTTCCTAGATTATTAAGCTGAATGCAATGCGGTGCTAACGCTGCTTGATGGTTTTATTTCAATAAGTACCTCCTTATATGAATGTTTGAGTTCTAGCTATACAAAACACCGGTAATATCTTGAATTGATCCTGCTTCAAATAATTTTTTGGATTTTTTTTCATCCATCAAGACTTCAGCAATCTGGCGAAGAGCATCAACATGTTGTTCATGATCTAACGCACCCAAGGCAAATAACAAATGCACTGGATCATTTTCTTTATTTCCAAATTCAACAGGAGAAGCTAATTTGACAAAGGCCATACAAGGGGATATCACGCCATCTTCTGGTCTGGAGTGGGGAATAGCCACTCCAGGCGCAATTACAATATAAGGACCAAGTTCCTTTGTAGTATTTACCATGCCATCGATATATCTAGCTTCTACAACTCCCGTATCAAACATCAGTTTCCCTACAGCTCTAACAGCCGCTTCCCAATCCTCGGCCTGGACTGAAATCGCAATACGTTCCTTGGGTAACATCTCTTCAAGTTTCATTTTTCCTCTGTTAGTTTTTCTTTATCCCTGTAAGCAATTGTTTTTAGGCGGAAGCGATCTCCTCTAAACCAACCTTTGGTAAATTCCACAACTTGGTCTTTATCATCATAAAGAATATGCTCATCATAAATGACAGGCCCTCCGGCCTTTAATTGGAGTAATCTTGCTACTTCTTTCTCAGCATAAATCGCTGATATTGTATGGTCTGCCCAAGTAACTCCAACTCCGAGCTGGTTTTCCAAAACCCCTGTCATAGATTCTTGGGTAAAGTCAATACTTAATAAACCAACATATTTCTCTGCAGGAAAATATGTTTCATGCAGCACAACAGGACTGTCAGATACATAGCGGAGTCTTTTTAGGGAAATGACTTCGTGATGTACTGGTGATAAGTTTAGAAGCGATAGGATTCGCTGATTCTTTATTGTTTTTTTACAAAGTTCGATTACTTCAGTACGAAAAGGGATTCCTTTCCAATTTAGTTCCTCTGATGTGGATGTAAGCTTATATGCCCAATTCTGTTCAAAAACTGTTGCCAAAACAAAAGTGCCTTTTCCTTGAAATTGTTCAATAACCTTTTCGGCCGATAAAACTTCTATTGCTTTTCGCAGGGTGCCTCTGCTAACTTCCAATTTCTTAGCTAAGTCGATCTCTGCTGGCAACTTGTATCCGGCAGGCCACTCACCTGTTATCACCCTAACTCGAATCCAGTTGGCCAGCTGTATATATAGAGGGAGAGATGTGTTTTTATCAAAAAGTGTCATTGTGTAATTTTTCTAATCGTTTTTAAAATACTTTTGAAGTAATGACAGTGGAAATCACCTGATTGAAAGGTTATACATCGCTTCTACATTTTCTAAGGGGGTATCAGCTTGAATATGATGAGAACTTGCCATCACATAACCACCATTCGAACCAAGTTGTTTTATGCGAGCTTTTACTTCATTTTGAACATCTTCTGGGGTGCCCGTTGGCAAAGTTTTTATAATATCTATAGTGAACCCCATTGTCAAGACCACAAATTGACA
>JABJOK010000070.1 GCA_018664365.1 Candidatus Peregrinibacteria bacterium
GAGTTCTTCCATTCCAGCATTGCAAATGCTTTGAAAAACCAGGCAGGTATCTTCAGTGTATTTTCTGAATAGTCTTTCTGAGTCAAAGAAAGGGTCTTGGAGGTTTTTTAGAAAAATTTTGATTGGAAGAGGGCAAGCGAGATGCAGAGAAGAGAGAGCGTTAGCTAATCTTTCATCGCTTTCCAAAGTCGTGCTTATAGCATTGATCATACCTGTAATTTTGATGTGCATCTTGCGGAATGCGAGTTGAACAGGTCGATAGCAATAGGCCTTCTCTTTTGAAAGCCTTCTGATAAATGGAGATAAAGAGGCGGATCGCTTGATCACCTTGACAAAGTCTCGGAATGACCCGACATAATCCTCAAGAGAAGAGGAACTTTCAGCATCCTCTAGGTGTTGTTCTAAAATTTCCTGGTATTCATTCATGTTACGATCTTGTTACATCTTTAAAAATTAAGGAACAGGTATTGAAAACACTTATTCCTATTCTTATATTAGACTTTAAGACCGTAGATATTATAGAATCCAATAAGTTTTTTCAAGAAAAATTAGCTTGTGGGCAGTCCCTAAACATGTAGTGTTTTTGCAAGGAACAGGCCAGTGCAATCTTGCTATTTCAACGAGAGAAAATGACATGATTACATGACAGATCTACTGGTCTTTTTTATCAAAAAACCCCAAGAAAACCCAAGAACAAACTCGAGCAAGCGAATAACAAACCAGTTTTACAAAAAAATATAGCGCAGGACCAAGGAGAAGACCTACAATGAGTACATTCCTAAATCCACCGGAAGAGGGAGGGGAAAAAGTCCATATTTCCTCTAACACAAAGAATAGACTTATCCAGGTGATTCCCCAGGCAAGGCTTCCTAAAAGAGTCGTCAGCCTAGAAAATCCTCTCTCCCAATTGATATTCATAACACCTCATCTTGATTTGTTATAAATTCCAGGTAGTTTTTTAGTCGTTCAATTTCGCAAGTTTTATTTTTGAACCAGTCAGTAGACCAGATTCGATAGATTTTCCACCCTCGTGATACTAATATCTCTTCCCTAATGCGATCCCTATCACGGGTAACAGGGTGGCTATGATACGATGCTCCATCACATTCAATACCACAAAGGTAAGTTCCAGGTGATTCTGGATCAGTGACACCCAAGTCAATAAAAAAGCCGCAAGAGCCCACTTGACTGTGGACTTCATATCCCATGTCTCTAATAACTCTACCTACAGATTCCTCAAAAGGAGAGTCCGGGCCACGTCCTGTTGCTTCTCCAAAGTCAGGAAGGCAACCTTCTTCTGCATATTTTAGATAGGCTTTTAAATTGGAGACTCCTCTTATCTTGGCAAGTTTAACATCTTTACTTTTCATGCTTGAAAATACATGTAAACGCTTTCTAGATCGAGTAAAAAGCACGTTCAAACGTCTCCACCCTCCATCATTTGCAATTGGACCAAAGCGCTGGTAAGTTCGCCCTGAAGCAGGGTCGGGGCCGTAAGTAAAACTGATTGCGATAATATCTCGTTCATCACCTTGGACATTTTCAAGATTTCGAATAAATATATCATCAGCATGCGAGAAGCTTTTAAGTGCCTCTGCAAGCTCGTCATTCTTAAGTATTTCATTTTCGTACAACTCGTTAATTAGACTTTGCTGCCTACGATTCATGGCGATAACACCGATAGATTCCTGCTTTTCAGGTTGTTTGACAGACTCTAGAATAACATGCCGAACTAAAAATTCAGTTATTTTGCCTGCTTCAACTTCATTAATTCCTTCGTGGTAGAGAGCCCCTTCACAATAATTCCATTTAATCCCATATTCATCACTGCTAAAATAACTGGAAGGCGGGATTATTAATCTCTGATCGTAATAATTTTCATTCGAAAATTGTATCAGACTTTGATGAAAGCTACGGTAGTGCCATACGAGAGATTCTTGAAGATAGTGTTGCTCTGCAATTTCTAGAATGGACTTAATATCTTCTGCAGCACTAATTTGACTGTCGTTGTCGTCCACTGTAGAGGATGAATCAAATATGTCAGATGGAGGCATTTGTTTAGAATCCCCAACAATAACGATTTGTTTAGCTCTGGCAAGTGAACCCAGGGCGTCCTCAGGCTTGATTTGGGAAGCTTCATCCATAACAAGCAAGTCAAACTCAACTTCCCTTTTTGGTAAAAACTGCGCTACCGAAGAGGGACTCATCATGAAGCAGGGAAATAGCTTGTTAAGACTTGTATAAGCTTTCTTTAGGAGGTGCCTCAACGGCATATGCCTTTTTTTCTTTTTCACTTCATGGGCAATAAGTGCCATTTCAGTGAATGAACTTACACGCCCCCTTGATATCCCAGAAGGCCTCAAACTACCGCTTCTAAATAGTATCTGGTTGATGTGTTTTTGATAGTATTTAGGGAGATTTTTGTCTTCCTGAGCAAAAATCTCACGAGTACTTGCATGGTCGATTCTCTCAAAGTCCCATAAGTCGGGATATTTGTTGAAAATTTCGTTTAACCATTGGTAAAGGTATGAGGTTTCTACAACTACATTATATGCCTCACCACTGATTTTATGCGATTTTGCAAAAGCAATCAGGTTGGCAAATCCATTTTTTTCGATCCAATTTAGCGTTTTCTGAAAGTCGTTCCACCTTAGAAGTATGTCAGTTTTAGAGTGCGCTTCTTTGAGTGCCTTCAAAAAGTTTTCAGCTTGATTTGTTTGGATGCTCTGGTCAAATAAAGAACCAGGCATAACATCGCCGATTGTTTGTAGTTGTTGGAGGATTTTTATAATTTGAGAGTGATTTAGAATGAGTTTTTCAAGTGCTTTTTCGAATCGACAATATTTCTCAACAGGACTGTTAAAAATAATCCATTTTTTAAATTTTTCATTGAGTAAGTCATTATTAAAAATAACTTCGATCCATGACAAGGTGCTGAGTAACGGTGCGGTATTGGTTTCAAAAACTCCTTGGTGAAAGTCTTTAAGACCTTCTAATTTATGGGCATTATTTTCAATTTTCGCTTGCGCTTCCCTGAGGTTTTGAGCTGTCTCGAGATGATCATGTAATTGGTCGTACTGTGTATTAGGGTTTTCACCC
>JABJOK010000006.1 GCA_018664365.1 Candidatus Peregrinibacteria bacterium
CCCAAGTCACCATCACATCGCACATCTAAATCTACTAGAGAGTGTTTTGAAAAAAGTTCCAGCATGTGATCAAGAAAACCAATTCCAGTAGAAATTTTGTATACACCAGTACCATCGAGGTTTAGTTCGATTTCAATATTGGTTTCTCTGGTCTTTCTGGTAACTTTTGAAGTTCTCATAATTCAAGTTGATCAATTACCCTATTAAAATCACGATTAAGCGGCATTTCTAAATATTTAACGCCAAGATTGTCTGCAAACTCGTTATCAGTCTCACGATCTCCCGATACGAATGAATTATCCATATCAATATCAGCAGTTTTTAGAAAGTCCTCCATTAGGCCGATCTGTGGCTTACGACATTTGCAGTTATCCTCTGGTAGGTGAGGACACATAAATACTTCTTCAAACTCAATTCCATTTGATTTAAATATCTCCATGAGTCTATTTTGAGGAGTCCAGTAGTCCTCTTTAGGAAATGACTCCGTACCAACTCCATTCTGATTAGTAACCATTACAAGCTTATAACCAGCTGTCTGAAGTTTTTGAAGTCCATCAATAACTCCAGGAAGAACTTCAAGTTTTTCTAAACTATCGATCTGGTAGTCATCTTGCGGCTCGAAGATAAGAGTCCCATCCCGATCAAGAATTGCATATTTTTGCATGAATACGAGGTTAATTAGTTTTTGCATTTGTTCCAGAGTGCCGATTGTAATGCGAACAAAACCATCTGCCCTCCAGCGTGTCAAAATACCTTTTTTCTGCAAAAAATCGAAGTTAAAATCAAATTTTTGCTCCACGAGTAGGAAGTTTGATGAAGATTTAAAAAATCTAATACCTCTCTTTTGCAGTTCAGCCTCAAGCATTGGCTTAGAAATATTTATCACTTCATCCACATAAGTATTCAAGTCAGCCAAGCTATCAAGTGCCGCTGAAGCCGCTACCGCCGCTGCCATATTTACATCATAGGGGCCTCTGACCTTTAAAAGATCATCAATCAAAGCTTCAGAGCCTACAACATAGCCAATCCGCAGAGAAGCGAGCCCAAAGGCCTTAGAGAAGGTTCTTGTAACCAGTAAGTTATCAAACTTCTTAATCAGATCAACCGCCGTAACCTTTGAAAACTCGAAGTAGGCCTCATCAACAATGACTACAGTTCCAGCTTCCCGTGCAGTAGAAACAATCATCTCGATCTCTTCAAGAGAAACTAGTGTTCCAGTAGGATTATTAGGATTGCAAAGAACAATCAACTTCACACCATCTCTTATTGATTCCAAGGTCTCCTCAAATGGGAATCCTTTTTCAAAAGTGTATTCAGGAGTAATTATCTCATTACCTACAACTTTCGCGCATTGATAAAACAGAGCAAAGCTTGGAGAGGGAATTACTACCTTGTCACCCTTTTTAGTGAAAGTCCTGAAGATAAGGTCGATTCCCTGACCAGATCCGTTGGTGATCATAACTTCACTATTTTTAACTCCACAATAATCACCAATTTTATTACAGAGATCCCCATATTCAGGATAAATTTGAACTTTATTATCAATAAGCATCGCAGTCAGCGCCTCAGTAACTTTTACAGGCACGGGAACAGTCCTCTCATTGAAGTTCAATAAGAGGGAATTGGTCTCTCTTCTACCTCCAAGGGGAGGGTTGTAAGGAGAAAGCTCCTGAATTTGTGGTAATGCATATTTAGTCATTGATTCTTATGGTTACAGCATTTTTGTGAGCAAATAACTGTTCGGATTCGGCCATTTTTTCAATTGATGGTCCCAGGTTTTCAAGTCCAGACTTTGAGATCTTCTGGAAAGTAACCTGCTTCATAAAACTTTCAGTATTTACGCCGCTATACATGCGAGCATATCCGTAGGTGGGTAGTGTGTGATTTGTTCCACTAGCATAATCTCCAGCTGATTCACATGAATATGGACCAATAAAAACAGATCCGGCATTTTCAACACTACTCAGGTATCCATCCGCATTTTCAATATTTAGAATGAGGTGCTCAGGCGCATACAAATTTGAGAATTCAAACGCCTCATCTAAATTTTGAACAACCAATACAAAGCTTTTAGAAAGTGCTTGTTCAGCAATCTTCTTCCGTGGAAGCTCAACCAGTTGTCTCTCAATCTCCTGTAGAATCTCATTCACCTTGTTGTCATCATCGGAGACCAACACAACCTGTGAGTCTGCTCCGTGTTCGGCCTGAGACAGTAGATCTGCAGCTACAAAATCAGCCCGTGCAGACTTATCTGCAATCACCAGGAGCTCCGAAGGGCCAGCAGGCATATCAATAGCAGACCCATCTGGATCGACAGACAAAAGCATCTTTGCCGACGTGACATATTGGTTACCTGGTCCAAATACTTTGAATACTTTCGGAACGCTCTCAGTTCCGTATACCATTGCTGCAATTGCTTGGGCGCCGCCTACCTTATAGACCTGAGTAACTCCAGCCAACTTTGCTGCAAAAAGTATGATGTCAGGAACCTTTCCATCCTTCTCCGGCGGCGTACACATAA
Source organism: Candidatus Peregrinibacteria bacterium (assembly GCA_018664365.1). Lineage (GTDB taxonomy): Bacteria > Patescibacteriota > Gracilibacteria > UBA1369 > LOWO2-01-FULL-3 > JABJOK01. Next base: position 2,522 of record JABJOK010000006.1, read on the forward strand.
CAATTTCTTTACAACCAGCAACTCGTGCGGGAATCCCCAACATAAGAACAGTCGACGGCAGGGGAGCAGTGCCTCCCGGAACATATAGACCAACTTTTTCAATCGCTCTAGCCTCTCTAAAGCATTTAACTCCAGGGACAGGCTCTACCTCAATCCGTGATGGCAGCTCTGCTTTGTGGAATGTTTCAATATTATTCGCAGCCACCTCAAAAGCCTTTAATAACTCACCATCTACACGCTCACACGCCTCTTCAATATCATCTTCACTAACCAAGAACTCCCCAATATCCACACCATCAAACCTCTTTGTATATTCTCTCAGCGCCTCATCTCCGCTCTCACGCACATCGCTTAAAACATCACTAACAACGCCTCTCACTCCCTCAAAGTCAATCGAGGGTCGCTTCAAAAGCTTCCCCACATCCTCCAAATTTTTCATAAAATATTTCTTCATACTATTTAGTTAGTGATTCTTCAAAGTCTTGCCACCTCAGACGTGATAGATTCGGACACTTCACTACAACTGCCTCCGAATTAAAAATCTTTCCAATTACCCGTAGACCATTCTCTATTAGGGAATTGCCTGTCTGGGTTATGTCACAAACGGAATCAGCCAAATTGAGCGATGGAGCTATCTCAACACTTCCTCGAATATCAATAATAGAAGATTTGATGCCCCTTTCCCTTAGAAATGATCGAAGTGTATTCGGATAGGAAGTAGCA
>JABJOK010000113.1 GCA_018664365.1 Candidatus Peregrinibacteria bacterium
CATAACGTCCCATATAAGCTCCACTTCTATCAACCTTTGTGCAGTCCTTTCCAGAAAAACATCCTCCACCGTGGTGGCCCATTCCACCATAAGTATCAACTATAATTTTACGACCAGTTAATCCACAATCTCCCGGAGGGCCTCCAATAATAAACTTACCAGTAGGATTTACATGATAGATAGTTTCATCATCTAGTAAATCTCCACAAATTGGATTTATCACCTTCTCAATCATATCTTCACGGATTTGTTCCTGTTCCACTTCAGGTCCATGCTGCGTAGAAATAACCACAGTATGAACGCGCACAGGCTTGAAACCATCGTATTCAACAGTAACCTGAGATTTTCCATCAGGTCGTAGATATTTTAATTCACCATTTTTTCTTAGCTCGGATAATTTCATAGTTAGCTTATGCGCCAAAGTAATTGGCATAGGCATAAGCTCAGGAGTTTCATTACAGGCGAATCCAAACATCATTCCTTGATCACCAGCTCCTCCTGGATCAACACCAAGTGCGATATCAGCGCTTTGTTCATCAATTGCAGTAACTACGCTGCACGCCTTATAATCAAATCCATAAGTTGCATCTGTATAACCAATTTCTTTAATAGTTTTTCTAACGATTTTAGGGATATCAGCATATGCTTCTGTTCGGATCTCTCCCGCGACCATTACCATCCCTGTATTAACCAAAGTTTCACAGGCAACACGACTATTCGGATCCTGACGAAGCAGGTCATCCAGAATCGCATCTGATATTTGATCGGCCATTTTATCCGGGTGACCTTCAGTGACTGACTCCGATGTAAAAAGATAATTGGACATAATTTGATTTCCTTATATACTACGCGCGCAATGTGAAAGAAATATATATGAAAAAGCCAAAAATATCCATAATAATCATCCACTACAATACTCCCCAGTATTTGAAAACTTGTTTGGATGGAATTTTTAAACAGACCTACGAAAACATTGAGGTGATATTTATTGATAACGATTCTCCAGATGATTCTGGATTAAAGTACGTTGCTGAACATTATAAAAATAAGGACAATCTTGTAATCGTTCCAAACGAGGATAATTTAGGGTATGCAAAAGCTGCAAATCAGGGGATTGAAATGGCTATAGAAAGAGAGAATCCAGCAGATTATGTAGTGATTACAAATCCAGACATAATTTATTCTCCAAGCTATTTTGAGAAGCTAATTAATAGAGTTGAAAAGGATCCTAAAATTGCTGCCGCAACAGGAAAAGTTTATAAATACGACTTTGAACATAAAAGGCCTACAAAAATAGTTGATACAGTAGGACTTATCGCATTCAAAAATCGCAGAATCGTTGATGATGGACAAGGGATTGAAGATACCGGTCAATTTGATGAAGAAAAAGAGGTTTTTGGAGTATCAGGAGCGTGCCCTCTATATAGAAGGGAAGCTCTAGAAGCCGTTAAGATAATGGGAGAATATATGGATGAAGATTTTTTTATGTATAAGGAGGATGTAGATTTATCATGGAGATTCCAACTATACGGATGGAAATGTTTTTACTATCCGAAAGCAGTTGCTTTTCACGGTAGGGGAACAGGAATTCACAGAAGGTTCTCAATGGGAGAAATCCTTAAGCATAGAGGAAAACTAAGCAAATTCCAGAAGCACTATTCTTTCAAGAACCAGTACCTAATGGAGGCAAAAAATGAAAGTTGGGGAACCTACTTAAGAGATCTTCCCAGAATTCTTTTGAAAAGAATTGTAATGCCGTTTTATATAACTTTTCGTGAACCATATTTGTGGAAATCATATTTAACTTATTTTAAGCAACTCCCAAGTGCCCTAAAGAAGCGCAAAATTATTCAGAAGAATAAAAAAATATCTTCAGCAGCCATGAGTAAAAAATTCAAAAAGAAAAGCTGCTACGCATAGGATTAGATTTGGCGGGGCCTTAAACAGAGCTCTATGTGGTTTTTCGGGCAAACTTCAAGGCCCCATACCTTTCAGCCTATCTTTCGGGGATTATTATTACTTTTTCCCGGTAGAAATCGGCTACTGCTATCCCTATGGCTCAACTTTTATAACAAACAAACTTAAAATTTTTATAAAATTTATTACACAAAAACTGGCAAACGCGGAAGCTCTAAAGGCGGCATTAATAAAACAAAAAAGGGCATTCATCGAGTTCATCAAGAAAACGTTTCTGAAAAATTACAACTAGATAAGCTGAATAATACCCCCCATATGACCGGATTTTTTATTACCTCCTCTATATGAAAAATATTTAGCGTTGTTACATTTAGTGCATTCACGAGCAATTTCAATATGCTCATCCAAAATACCTGCATCGCACAATTGATCATAAGCACATGCCCAGAGATCAACATTTCTGCCATTTATATATTTATGCATCTGTTCAGGAAGTTCACTCACCGGGTCTGTAAATTCAGCACAACACGGCCCCAGAGAAGGTGATACAGCAGCCAAAACATCGTCAGGACTACATTCGTACTCAGAGACCATTATAGAAACAGCTTTTCCTATAATATTTTTAACATTTCCTCTCCATCCACTATGAACAGCACCAATAACTAGTTTTACTGGATCAAATAAAAACACTCCCTGACAATCAGCAAAACGCACCATCAGAGGAATCCCAGAAACATTAGTAACAAAGCCATCAACCGCATCATAGGGACTTCCAAACCCTGCACCTTTATCAATTTGAACTATATTATCTGTATGTTGCTGAAAAGCTACGCACAGTTTATCCACATCTGCACTCATCTCTCCACAAAATAATTCAAAATTCTTTTTCACATTCTCATCACTGTCCCCCACATCAAGACCCAAATTCAAGCTTCCAAAAGCCTCTTCACTTACACCGCCTTCACGCATAGAGAGGCCATGAATCAAGCCTTCACAGTTATCAAAAATACCAAATCTATAAATTGGAATACTCATCAAAAATTATTTCAAAACGTATGGAAGAGCAAAAGCAATATCGCTTGCTGAATAACTAATCCCCTTATTCTTGAACATAAAGTCACCTGCCTTTCCCATATAGAAAGCAGCACAACGAGCTGCATCATAAGCGCCTACTCCTTGAGCCAAAAATGACCCTACCAAGCCAGCTAAAACATCTCCACTACCACCAACTGTCATTCCAGGATTCCCAGTGTTATTAGTCTCAACATTTCCTTCAACTGATGAGACATAATCGATACGACCTTTTAGAAGAACATTAATATTTAGATCCATTGAGATAGAGCGCAACAAGATAACAGATTTAGAATCTTTTTCATTTACAACAACCTCTCTATCTACCATATTTCTGAATTCATTTTGATGAGGAGTAATAACGACAGGTTGCTCCAATGGGAATTTTTCAATCTTTTTAAGTGATCTGATTGCATCGGCATCAAGAACTGTAGGGATATGAAGATTATTTAAAATCTCAATAACTCCATCTACTACCTTTTCATCATCACCTAGGCCTGGACCAATGACTACAGCATCACATTTTTTCCCAAATTCCACTATCTGAGAAGCAGCTCTTTCACTTAAATAATTCCCCTCATATTTTTTGACTACAAAGTCTGGGTACATACTTCGAGCAGCATCAAAATTGCATTCTGGAACATACAAATAAACCAAATCAGATCCGCTATACAAAGCTCCTAGCCCTGCCAAAATAGGAGGACCATAATAATCAATACTTCCACCTACAATAAGTAGACGTCCATTCTGACCTTTATGCGAATCATGACGACGTAAAGGCAACAATTTTTTGACTGTGGATCTATTTATCGACTTCAGCATAGCCTTCCTCTAAGTTATAAAATGCTTTTCCTCCTGCAAAAGTAGCCTTGTCACCAAGACGTTCTTCAATTCGAAGCAATTGATTGTATTTTGCAACTCTATCAGTTCGTGAGAGTGAACCAGTCTTAATTTGACCAGTTTCTTTTGCGACTACAAGATCTGCAATAGTCACATCTTCAGTTTCCCCACTTCTATGGGAAACAACAGATGTGAAATTCGCGTCCTTTGCCATATCAATAGCAGCAAACGTCTCTGTTAATGAACCAATTTGATTAACCTTAATCAGAATAGAATTAGCAACGCCCTCATCAATACCTTTTTTAAGCCTTTTAACGTTAGTGACAAAGAGATCATCACCCATAATTTGTATCGTCTTTCCTGTATCTTTCATCATTGCTTTAAATCCATCCCAATCGTCCTCATTGTGTGAATCTTCAATAGAAATAATAGGATATTTACGTAGAAGCACATCGTAGTAATTCGCCAGCTCTCCTGAACTTAATTCTTCAGGATTTCCATCAACTTTAATATTATAAATTCCCTTTTCGTTGTCATAAAATTCACTCGCAGCTACATCTAGAGCAATCATTATTTCATCCCAAGGTTTGTATCCAGCTTTTTCAATAGCCATCACAACATAATCAAGTGCTGCTTCATTATTTGGTAGATTAGGAGCAAATCCTCCCTCGTCACCAACCGCAGTAGAAAGACCTTTTTCCTTCAAAATAGCCTTCAAGCTGTGAAAAACCTCAGCTCCCATTCGTAGAGCCTCTCTAAAATTACTCCCACCAACCGGCATAACCATAAATTCCTGGATATCTAGCCCACTATCTGCATGTTGTCCTCCATTCATAATATTCATCATTGGGGTAGGCAAAAGTGTTGCCTCAGGGTTCAAGTATTCGTAAAGATAAACCCCTCTCTCATCAGCACTTGCATGCGCAGCTGCCATAGAAATACCTAAGATAGCATTAGCTCCTAATTCTCCTTTATTCTCAGTTCCATCCATCTCGATCATCTTATTATCAATAGCTTCCTGATCATCACTATCCATGCCTAAAATTGCTGGAGCAAGAAGGTCTTCAACATTAGAAACGGCTTTAAGAACACCCTTACCTAAGTATCGAGATTTATCACCATCACGTAGTTCCACGGCTTCATGCACGCCAGTTGAGGCACCACTAGGAACTATCGCACGACCAAATCCCTTCTCTGTTGTAACTTCAACCTCAACAGTTGGATTTCCACGAGAATCAAGCACTTCACGAGAATGAATTTTTTTAATTTTAGACATTTCAAAAGGATTAAATTTTCAGCCGAACAGTACCAAAAAACCCAATACCACACAAGCGACACCGCTTGCGGAGAAAAGGCTATTTTAGTATGTTTATATCACCTATTTTTAACCTCAAATCTATGAAACTACGACCTTTGGCTTTAGCCACAGCAATGGGAATCATGGGAATAGTTTACATGCTTGTTGTAACCTACTACCCAATGCTTTCTGAAACAGTACTCGGAATGACAAAAGGAGAGGCACTTCGTGCAATTATGGAAGACATTTATCCTTATTATGATCACAATATGTGGCACGCACCACTAGTAGGAGCATCATACGGATTTGTAGACGCATTTTTCTTTGGACTAATCGCAGCTTGGCTCTATAATGGCTGCCTCTGTGGATGTAGTAAATGTTGTGACGCACCAAAAAAAGTAGCAAAAAGTGCACCAACTAAAACAGTAAAGAAGACTGTAGCAAAGAAAGCCGTAGTAAAGAAGGCAGCACCACGAAAAACAGCAAAGAAAAAGACTACTACACGTAAAAAAAAGTAACAGTTAACTAAAAAATAGTATGGACATTACATGGCATGGACGCTCATGCTTTACAATTAAGGGGAAGAGAGTGACTTTAGTAACTAATCCCAATAAAGAAGCAGGAAAGCTAAAAGGGGATGTAGTGCTATCAAGCCTGGAAGACCCCAGTGAAGTGGATGGAGTAAGGAAAATTTTTGATTGGCCAGGAGAATACGAGGTTTGTGAAGTACCTATTGTAGGATTTCAAGCATGGACAAAGAGCAAATCAAAGGAAGAAGAAGAAAAACAAGTAGGAGACCCCACAATTCTGTTTTATTTTGAGGTAGATGGCTTTAAATGCCTGCATTTAGGAGATCTTGGTCATGTTCTAACAAGTGATATGGTAAACGAAATTGGAGATGTTGACATTTTAATGATCAAATGTGGGTCAAATAGTAACCTAGAAGCCA
>JABJOK010000005.1 GCA_018664365.1 Candidatus Peregrinibacteria bacterium
AGCCTTATCCAGTTGATGAAAAGGTTCTTCAGTGGGTCCAAGGTGAGAATAGAGAGGAATTAATAGAATGTTTGGAATCAAAGGGGAAGACAGTTGAGGATATTGCTGAATTGGAAAGAAAGCTTGATAGAGGTCAGGTTTTAATGTCGATCTTGTCGCCAGAGAGGCAGGTTGAGATTTTGAGACAGATTGTTTCAGATCTTGCCTTGTGGACTAGAGAGGATATCACTTCAGAATCTGCTAAAACAGTTTCTCCGGAAAAAGCTCAATGGGCAACGGTTGCTACTGCTCCTCCTGTAGTTTTTGATTTTGAAGATTCTGAACTATTGGCTATTAAAATTGCTGAATTAGATGAATTAGGAGTTCATTATGAAGTTAACGGAAGTAGTTTGAAAATTTCTGGATGTAGAGCAAGTTTCGCTTTTCATAAGAAGCCTTGTCAGTACAAAATGAAGAATAAAAAAGGATGTAGGTTTTGTTTTTTATCGGCTGGAAACATGCATGTAAAAGTTACTTCAGCTCAACAAATTGCTGCGCTTAATGATGGTCTTTTAAAAGTTAAGAAGGCAGGAGGGAGGATGACGACTTTCGAAATATTGCCTGATGGGTCTTTGTTGAATGCAAAGGAGGTCTCTGCAAAGGTTCCTATCGCTATGATGGAAAGGCTTTCGGAGGAGGAAACTCTTCATAGAGTTTCAATTGAGACTCGTCCAGAATATTGTAATCCTTTAAGGGTAAAGGAATTGTTAGGAAAGTTGAGAAAAGATCAGAAATTGCATATATATTTTGGGATGGAGAGTACAGATGAATTTGTTGGTTCGATTATTAATAATAAAGGTTTTGGATTTGAAGAGTTTAAAACAGCAGTAAGAAATTTGGTTGCTGTTTTGGATCCCGATGAGCTGGAAAGGTTAGAGTTGGCTTCTTACAATATGGTTAAGCCAGCATATATAACTGATAGGGAAGCGCTGGATCTTTCTATCAAGGCTGCTCAAGATATAAATGAGTTTTCACAAGAGGTTGGAATAAAAATAGACGTTAAGTATGAACCTGCAGTTGCTTCTGAGGGAACTATTCAACACTATATGTTCACTCAGAGAGATTCTGAGACTGGAGAGCGAAGATATAGACCTCCTTCATATTTTACAATTGCTGAGCTTTTGGCTCAATTGATAGAAAAGGACTTGGCGCATTTGGCTAAGTTTGGACAAAGGGACGATATTGATAATTATAAAACTGTAGCTATGGTGTCGCAGCTGGGTGCTCCAAATTTATTTAGTCAATTTGATTTTATGGTTTATAACGCGGTTCAACGATTTAATACTACAAGAGATCCACGACAGTTTATTTTAGACATGAGGATTGCGGTGCAATATTCTGATGAATTTAAAGAGTGGGAAGATAAGTTGTGTGGAGCTTCTGGGGCAAGTGCTCTTTCTCGATTGTTAGACAAAGAGCTTTGCGAAGGAATAAGTGATGAGGAGCAGGGAGTTGAAGATTTTCAAAAGGAAGTTTGGGAAATTGCTGATGATATTGAATATAGTAAAAATTTTTCAGATAGGATTAGGCTTAACGGAAAGCTTGAAATTCCGGTTATTTTAGAAGAAATTTCTAAGAAATTTACTGATAAGAGAATTGATTTATTTAAGCTTGATGAATTTGTGTTGATTGATGACGATCCTCATGGAGTAGGTTTATTGAGCGACAGTGTTTCAGATGCTCATGGTGATTTTGATGGAGATGGTAAAAATACCTCTGTTCAGTTTGAAGTTATACTTATGAATGAATCTGGTTATCCACAAAGTTTGTGGGTAAAGATTCCTTTGATACCTGTGGAGTTGCCCGATCGACCTTCTTTTATTTATGGATAAACTAAAGGCCTGTTTGCGATAACAGGCCTTTATCTTGTTCGTTTTACTTTTTCCCTTACGCCTTATCTCCAATCATTTTTGCCAAATCCACCATTCTTGCTGAGTAGCCCCATTCGTTGTCATACCAAGACATTACTTTTATAAGATTGCCTTCTATGACTTGAGTTGAAAGGGCGTCGATTGTTGATGAGTGTGGATCACCTTTGTAGTCGATTGAAACGAGTGGTTTTTCAGTGTACCCGAGTATTCCTTTCATTGGTCCTTCTGCAGCTGCTTTCATTGCTGCATTTACCTCTTCTACTGTTGTGTCTTTGTCAGTTTCTACAACTAGATCAACCATTGAGACAGTTGATGTAGGAACACGTACTGCAAGACCGTTTAGCTTGCCGTCTAGTTCAGGAAGAACCAAGGCTACGGCTTTTGCTGCTCCAGTTGTTGTAGGGATCATAGACATTGCTGCTGCACGTGCTCTTCGAAGGTCTGAGTGGGGCAGGTCTAGGATCTTTTGATCATTAGTATAAGCGTGGATTGTTGTCATTAGTCCTTTCTTGATACCGAAGTTGTCATTTAGAACTTTTGCGAAAGGTGCGAGGCAGTTTGTTGTACATGACGCATTTGAAATGATGTGGTGACGCTCTGGATCATAATCTTGGTCGTTAACTCCGAGTACCACAGTGAAGTCGATTTCATCTTTTGCTGGAGCAGAAATCACTACTTTCTTTGCTCCTGCTTTGATGTGTTTTCCTGCTGCTTCACGAGTTCGAAATACACCAGTTGCTTCGATAACTAGATCTACT
>JABJOK010000069.1 GCA_018664365.1 Candidatus Peregrinibacteria bacterium
AAATGACTCATGATATCCTTACTTTCTCTCGCAGGATCATCAACCGTAACAAGAATATCAATATCTCCAATAGTCTCCTGATAACGCCTCAAGCTACCAGCATACTGCATACTCTTAATGTTCTCTAGTGAGCGCATGTATTCAATATATTTTTCAGCCTCCCTTCTTGCTTTACCAATTAGGTGTCTATCTGTAGAAAACAGTGAATACTCACCGATAGCCTTTAAAATCTCCTCCTCGCTTTTTTCTCCCATGCCATCTAATGTTCGTATCAAACCTTTCTCAGCCGCGTCCTTTAGCTCAGGAATGCTCTTGATGGCAAGATTCAAATACAGCAGTTTTACTTTTTTTGGACCGACCCCTCTCAACTTCAAAATTTCAAGAAGCCCCTCAGGAATACTTTTTTTCATCTTCTGGTGTTCTTTACACTCTCCGGTTTGAACCAATTCAATAATCATATCGGATAGAGCTTTTCCAATTCCAGGAATCTTAACAATAGACTTAGGATCGCTATTTACAACTGAGGATAGGTCATTAGGTAGGTTAAGAACGGTTATAGAGGCCTTTCGAAACGCATTCACTCTAAAAAAGTTGGCCCCTTGTATATCAAGAATATTCCCCATTTCCTCAAAAACGGATGCAATCATTTTATTTTCCATAATTTAAGAGGTCAGTATTTTGTAAGTTTGTTTCGAAGCTTTTTCCCATGTGAACTCCTTAAGCCGTTCCTTACCTAAAGATACTAGTTTTTCAGCATATCCTGTGTCATCAACTAGCTTCTCAAGTCCCATGGCAATACTATCGGGATCATAAGGGTCTACATAATGTGCTGCATCTCCAGCAACCTCAGGAAGGCACGATACATGAGAAGTCAAAACCGGTTTATCAAAGTGAAATGCCTCCAAAACAGGAAAACCAAAGCCCTCATACAAGGAAGGAAATGCAAAAACAGAACAGTACTTGTATAAAGCAGCCTTTTCAGGGTCAGTGATGTATCCAGGGATAACTACCTTATCAGCCATTCTCAGTTTTCTTACTTTCTTAATAATTCTGTCTGCTCCTACTCCGCGAGTTCCAGCAAGAACCAGCCTAAAATCCTCATGAGTTTGGGAAAAATCATAAAATGCCTCTACTAGTTTTTCCAAGTTTTTCTTACTCTCTAATCTCCCCACAAAAAACACATACTTTGAATCTCTTCTTATCCCAAAGTATTTAAAAACATCTGATTCTTTATAAACCTTATCAATTTCTTTTGATGAAACCTCCAATGGATCGAATCCGTGATACACAACCTCTATTTTTTCTTCAGGGCACTTATAGAAATGCATCAAATCGCTCTTTGTTGCTTCACTTGGAACAAGAATGGTTGTGGCATTTTGGACTGCAAACTTAGTGCTCCAATCCAAATAACGATACTGCATCCAAGAATAGGCTTTTCTAAGATACTTAAAGGCCACGTCATGAATCATTATCACACTCTTTTCCGGCAGTGTCTTTGGTAGAACATGTGAGGGAACAAATAGTACGTCAGAAGGGTGTTCTTTCATTTCCTTAGAAAGTCCTTTCATAGTCCACAACCTCTTCCGATCAATGACCTTTACGGCCACCTTGCCGGCCTCTGACAGCCCCAGGCTTTTCTTTGCATACAAAACGGCCTTGTCATCTTTAGACTTTGAAATTTCCTTCAAAAGGCCATTAATAATTTTATAACTATAATGCTCAACTCCAGTTGCGAGTTCACCCCCATACCTAGATGCATCTATTCCAATCAACATATTTCGATTTTAGCATTCTCCTCGCGCTATCACAACGCCACAGACACCCTCTGCTCCAGCCCGCTTTATAACAAGCGCACATTCCTTCATTGTACTAAGGGTGGTAGCAACATCATCTATAAGAAGTATCTTCAGTCCCTTCAAGCAAACAGTCTTTCTCAATTTTATCATTCCTCTTAAATTCCTGACTCTGCTGTATCTATTCAAACCTGCCTGAGCACAGTGAGAATCCTCTCTGCTCAAACAATCAAAGACCTTTCTAGGACAAACCTCCTCTCCAAGTAGAAGAGACTGATTAAACCCCCGCTCATTAACCCTTTCAATCGAAGTGGGGACAGGAACAATGTAGTCCGCTTTAAGATCGCATTTTGCAATTTTCTTTCGCAGTATTTGGCCAAATAAGGCCTTAAGCTCTTTGGAGTACTTATATTTGAACTGTCTAATTAATTTTTGTGCTAACCCGCCCTTTTTATAGCGCATGCAAAAGAAAACTTTATCTAAAGATCCATTATTCACATTAACCACACCACCTAAATCATCTCGAATAACAGAAAAACATTTTTCGCAAACATATCCACCACTCATTCCACACCCCAAACACATCTTAGGAAAAAGAAAATCCAAAATCATAACCAAACCCTATCACTCGAATTTAAAATTTCTCTAAAATCTAAAAAACCTGCCAGTTAAACACTTGAACCAAAAAAATCAAAACTGCAAAAGAAATAAGTGCGCCCACTAAAGCAATAATGACTGAGTTTTTTCCACGAACCGACAATATTCCAATCAAAGAAAAGAAAAAGGCAGGAACTAGGTATCCAGATATAGGAAGCAAAGAGTCGAAGCCATAAGAACTAAGAGAGACTCCATTTAAGTAAGCTGGGTAGGCACTAACTCCAACGAACAGGATTAAATATATTGCAACAAATATTGGATGAGCGCCCTGACGTTCGGGCTTAGGCATTTCTTCCATAATAATAGAGGTTAAAACTGATTCCAATTTTAACATAAACTTGCTAAAAATATAGTATGAGTAAAATGCATTTCAAAGAAGACTTTAGTAGGGAGGGGCTTTCCATTTTAAAAATAATTCAACTAATTAGACTGTTTTTTCCGCATAACACTAGAACTCTCGCCAGACTAGATAAATTTAGCGATCTCAATCTGCAGAAGATTAATAAACTCCGAGACCTTAAGATAAAGGGCTTAATAATTGATGCAGATGATTGTATCGCATTCAATCATGGTGAAATTCTTCCAGAGAACATTCAGCACATAAAGACTCTTCATGAACAAAATGTAAAAATGGTCATTTATTCAAATATGAAGAAGAACAAGAGGTATGAGGCTATTGAGGAATATGCAAAAGTCCTAACTCACATTTTCCCTAAGCCGAGTAAGAAGGGGTTTAAGAAGGCACTAAGGGAATTAGATTTGCCAGCAAAGAATGTTGCAATGGTAGGGGACAATTACATTACCGATGGAGGAGCCATTAGGTTGAAAATCCCATTCATAAAAATTAATCCAATTGGTATCACAAAGGGGAATATAATATTTGGAGGAGCGCTAAAGTTATATGGATATCTTAGAGAATTTTACGATAGAATAAGCCGCTCCCACGACAAACTTCGAAAGATAAAGCCTCTAACCAGCAAAGATCTAAAATGAAACGAACTGTAGCTTTAATTTTAAGCTGGCCACTCAAGCTCATCATGAAGCTTCGCTTCGGCAAAAGGATAAAGTTCGGTAAAAACGTGATTCTTAACCATAAATTCAGATTTCAAGGAAAAGGCACCCTCGAAGTAGGAGACAACTGCAACCTCTACGCGCATGAAGAGGCAACGCGGTTTTTGACCTTCAATAAAGAAGCAAAGATAACAATTGGAAAAGGAACTCGCCTAAACGGAACAACCTTCCAGTGTAAATCCTCTATTGAGATTGGGGAAGACTGCCTTATTGGTAGCGCAATGTTAATAGATACAGATTTTCACAGCATATACCATGAACACCGAAATGACCCTGCCCACATAAAATCAAAACCAATAAAAATAGGTGACCGCTGCTGGCTCGCTGGCCAATCAACAATCCTCAAAGGCGTCACTGTCGGAAATGAATCCGTCGTCGCCTTCCGCGCCCTCGTAACCAAAGACGTCCCAGAAAAGGTGGTAGTCGCAGGTAATCCAGCAAAGGTTGTAAAAGAAATTTAAGTAGGGTTGCAAAAAAAACTTAAATTACATAAAATCACACTCCGTAATTTTTTTACATGCCCAAACTAGCTGAAATATCAGATCCGCTCGAAATTGGTAAGGGATGCGTTAGAATTCTCTCACCTAAGCAATTAAAGCAACTTCAAATAAGAGAGGTGTTATGTTCTATTGGTCAAGAAATAAGAGTAGCGGCACAGGCACTTGGCGCTACCGAATCGGTTAGTACTGATGAAGTCGCAACAATTTGGCAGCAGGTATCTCTACAGATTGGAAACCAGATAGAGGATCAATACAGGGAGGCATGCACAACCAAAAATAGAGGGAAGGCACTTGCATGCGAAGCAAGGGCTGAAGGCCTTACCAAAATTCGAACTAAAATCTTTGAGAACTGGCAGAGGCACTATGCTATCTAAGCAAAAACAATCTTTTTTGTAAGAAATATCCACCCCGTGCGTATCAACCTACGACCGGTCAAAAATATTTCTTAAATTTATAACATGGAAAAAGCATCAAAATACTTTGCAGGAACTGCACTAGCTATCTTTGCCGTCACACTCGGAGCAGTAACAGCATTTGCAGACTCTACAGAGCTAGCTCGCCCACAGTTGAGCGAGGGAGAACGTGAAGCAATGCACGAAGATATGAAGGAGTTTCACGACGAAGTCCAAGAAGTTCTTTTAAGCGGTGACTACGACGCTTGGTATGGTCTTGTGTCATCACACGAAGGACCTAGATCTGAAAATGTTCTTGAGGTAATCAACGAAGATAACTTTGACGAATTCGTTGAGGCACACGAACTAATGGAAGAAGCAAAAGAAATTATGGAAGAACTTGGGCTAGAGGGGCCCGAGGGAATGGGGAAACATAAAATGGGAGCAATGAAAGGAGGACATGGCCAGAGAGGGATGGGGCCACAACTTCAGGAGTAAATCTCACACAGTAGGAGGCCTTTAACCCGGGCCTCCTTTCTGTTATTACTGAATTACTATGAAATCAGAGAAGCAACTAGTTGAGCTCAGCCTTAAAGACGATAAGCACTTCGCAGAATTAGTAGAACGCTATGAAGCAAAACTCTCTCGTTACATTTTTCATCTTTCTTCACTAGATAGCGCCTCAACTGAAGACATACTTCAAGAGGTATTTATAAAGGTCTACGAAAATCTAAACGGATACGATACTTCATTCTCGTTCTCGAGTTGGATTTATCGCATCACTCATAACGAGGTAATTAGCTTTTTTAGAAAAAAGAAGGCTCGCCCTCAAGCAATCAGTCCCGATGACGTTGACGAGGACTATATAACTCTAATTCCTGACGATACAGACATTCCTAAAGAGCTAAAAAGAAAAGAGCTCGCAGCAAAAGTAAAAAAAGCAGTACTAGAACTTCCAGAAAAATACCGTGACGTACTCGTACTAAGATACCTAGAAGACAAATCCTACCAAGAGATCAGCGACATATTGAAAATATCAATCAACAACGCCTCAGTGCTAGTAAATAGAGCCAAGGAAAAACTCAAAAGCAAACTAACCATATAGCCATGTCAAAACTAGCAGATAAAATCTTAAAAAAAGTTAAAAAAGCCAATATTAAGCACAAACCAAGGTGGCAATTCATAGCAAAACGCATCTTCATTTGGAGTGCCTTAATAGTCGCAATAATTTTGCTTTCAATGTCAGTTTCAATGATAATTCATCAGATGACAGTGGCTAAACCAGTATTCAGCGAGCACTTCCAAAAAAGAGAATTCAGCCCGATTTTTAAGCTAGTTCCATACTTCTGGACCTTGATATCTCTACTCCTTCTCACATTTGCATACTTTGACTTCAAGCAGACTAAAACAGGACACAGACACCGACCAACTATAATAGTAGCTTCAGGAATCTTAGTGGGCATAATTATAGCTGCAGTAATGGTAAGCGTAAGGGCTCCCCATAATATGGAGGAACAATTACAAAGGCATCCCCTTTATCAAAAGATGCACTTTGATAAAGATTTCTCAAAAGGTCCAGGTGCCCTACGCCCTCTCATGAAGTCCCAGGCAAACAATCCATTAGCTTTTCCAAAAAATTAAGCTAAAATTGAGGCATGACACTACGAGGATTTCTCAAAATACGTAGACCAATATTCTTTCTCCTAATCATTGCCTTTGTGGCAACGTTCTTTTTTCAGTCACAATATAGATTCGTATCAGATATTGATGACAAGCTTCTTGAGGATCCGATTCAAACTGAAATTTTAAATCCACAGAAGATAGAATTCGAGAAAGAGGGGATTCAATACAGCTTAACGCCTCTTTACGATTATGAAATCAATGGACTTATAGTTAATAAAGCAAAATACGACGCATGGTATAGCATCAACGATACCGACACGGTTTTTACCACAGACCTTTGCATGATTTGGGGAAGCAACGTGGAAAGCGGGGTATACAAGAGCCCCAAGCTGGCATTCACACAGGATATCCGGTTTTGCTTTTACAACTGGTGGGGAGAGGACCTAGAGGTAGATGTGAATGAAGTTTCTAACAACCATCTAGTAATTGATAACGAGGAGATTGATGAAACTGTTCAGGATCTAACTGAGGGAGATCAGATTCAGGTTATTGGAAAACTTGTGAATGTAGATATTAGTGAAATTGGAACAACAAACCTTTCATCATGGAAAACTTCAACAGATAGAGAAGATTCCTACGGAGGGGCCTGCGAAGTTATATACGTAGAAAAAATAAATATGCTCAAGCAGGGGAACCCTATCCTAAAAATGATCCACGAATTAAGCTTTTACGGAATAATCTTCTTAATTCTCTTTGAAATAGTCTACTCCTTCATCGAGAGCCGTAGAATCTTAGAAAAAACTGATAGACTAGGAAGAAGGATTTAGCAAAACTTGACAATCCCTCAAGATTTGCTAATTTCAAGCCTTAACTTTTTTAGTATGGGTGAAGTAGCAGAGAACGGCAGTACAGCAGAGGTATCCCCTGAAGTATTAGAACATATTGGAGCTGAAGAAAGGCAACTTATGGCGGAGTGGATAAAATTCCCCAAAGTGACAGTAACAAAAGAAACAAAATCCTATATTGAAGTTGAATTTGATGGTGTCTCATACAAATTCACTAAGGCTCCAGAAAGTTCGTATAGCTCTGGAGGAGGAATGGGAATGAGTTTAGGGTTAGCAATGGCTCAGGTTCAGATTCAGCTTAGAGCGCTATTTCAGAAAAAAGACGTTCGCCAAGAATTTATGGAAGTGATGTGCTTTCACGAGTTAAGAGAGCGGCATCACGCATCTCAAAGGGTAGAAGATCCTCACCAGGCAGCAGTTCATGATGAGATTTTATATGCAATCAAATATCTCGAAAGCGAATTACTAAAAGAATATTTTGAATTTGCTGAGGGAGTCAGAGCAAAGGAGAAGCCAAAAAGAAGATTAGACTTAGACCAACTCATTGAGGCGCTAGAAAAAGCAGGGATAGAAGACGTTGCAAAAAATGACGGATTTAATAGAGGAGAGAACAGCATAAGGTGGGCAGGTTGCGATGACCCCGAGGATAGGATTCTTGGAAAGATATACTTCGGTGGTGAAAGAGTATGGCTTGAGTTGTATGGTCCACACAAGCAAAAATCCTTTGGATTAGCAGTTTTTAGAAATGTTCGTGAGGATCAGAAGGAAAGGATAGCAGCCTTAAATGAAGGTGAAGGAGGAGTGAGGTTTCGCATGAATAAAACAAAACCTACAATCAGCAGAATCAGAATTACTCTAGACAATAGCTCTCAAGAAGCCCTCAATGAGTGCATAAGAAAAATTATTGAAGCAGCAAAAATTATAATGAGCGAATGCGCTTCAAATTACAGCAAGGAAGTCCGTGCAGAAGTTGATAGGAAACTTTATGGTGGGCGATAGTGGATTCGAACCACCGACCTTTCCGATGTCACCGGAACGCTCTAACCAACTGAGCTAACCGCCCTTAGTTTGTGCGGGCATTTTATAAATAATCCAAGGAAATGTCTATACTCGAATTTTCCTTGAAGAAAAGCCAGACAGGGGATACAATTGAGCAAGTGTTAACCAAAT
>JABJOK010000004.1 GCA_018664365.1 Candidatus Peregrinibacteria bacterium
ATATTTTTTTCCAAAACTTCATCGGCAATTTAAAAGCAACAAAAAATGCCACAAATCCAACAGCAAGCCTTACTAAATGTTTTTTAAACAAGAGGTAACAATCAACACCTTCATCTGTACAATTTGGGAACTCAACCCCAGGAGCCGACAGTGAAATTGATTTAGGAACTCCAATACTTGTAATCATGATCAGCCCAAAAATGAGCAGAAGAACCACAGTCAAAGCCAAAACTGTATCAAATTTTAGGACTTTTCGCATGGCAAGATATTACTAGTTTTCGCCTTCAAGAGCAATTATAATGACCTCATGGCATATCGAATTATAAAAACAATTCACATCAGTATCTGGCTTCTAATAGTAGACCAGTTTACTAAGAGGTTATCTCTAAATATTCCAGAGGAGGGGATGCCAATTATTAATAATTTTTTGGAATTCAAATATAGTGAGAATTTTGGGATAGCATTCAGCATCCCCGTTCCAAAAACTGCCCTGCTTATTGCGACAATAGGGCTCTTAATATTTCTAACATACTATTTAGTAAAGGAGCTAAATCTAAAGAAATACGTCTCTCAAGCCGCACTTGCTCTAATCTGGGCTGGAGGATTTGGTAATTTAATAGATCGCATCTTTAGAGGATATGTAGTGGATTTTATATCAATTTGGAAGTGGCCTATTTTTAATGTTGCAGATGTTTACATATTGGCAGGTGTGTTGTTGCTAATAGGCTTCTATGCTAAAATCAAAAAAGTTTAAACCTTATAACTATGGAAAATACAGATTCACCAAAAATGCCTTTCACAACGTTTTTATTAAGAATCCTCTCTGGAGTTGCAGGGGGAGTTTTAGGAGCAGTTGTTTTAGTAGTCATCTATTTGATTGCTTCCTCAATGTTGCCATCAGTCAGCAATATACAAGGAGAAGAAATAATAAGTCCTGTAATAGTGTTCCTTCTTTTGATAATGGTATTTCTATCATCAACAGCAGGAAATATTTTGAGCACACTACTACTGGGATTAACAGAAAGAGAAAAATATAAGAGAAATTCTTCCACAATGAGTCAGGTTTTTACAGTTAATCTGATCGTTTTTCTACTCATGGTGCCTGTGTATTTCCTTACAGCATCAATGGGAATAGAGGCTGTATCATACGTAGTGACTCTACACATGATAATTGCAGCTCAGGTTAGTGTTCTTATAATGGAAATAGTTTCAAATTATAAATATGCATTAGTTGGAGTTTATGGAACAACCTTTTCAATAGTTGTAGCAATTGCGATCTTATTTGCACTCGCTAGAATCCTTGGGAATGCTCCAATTTTAATCTTCCTTGCACTTCCAGTTGTTTGGGTTTCAATTGCCCTTATTGGAAGTCTTGTTACCGTTATTTACGGATGGCTTGCTGGAGTATATGACAAAGATTTCCTTTCAACTCAAACAATGTATGGAGATGATTATGGAAAAGAAGTTGAGTCAGAAGCAGAGATAGCACCAAAAGCAGAAGACGAAGAAGGTGCAGAGTTTTTGAGGAAGAATTAAGTCAGGCCATTTTCTAAAGCTCTTTGCATAGCATCCAAAGGAGCTTCTTTACCAGTCCAAATTTTAAACTGTTCTACTGCCTGATACAGAAGCATTTTGTCTCCAGTAATAATGGATTTACCAAGCTTCTCAGCTTTGGCCAATAAAGGCGTTTTAAGGGGTTTGTATACAATATCCATCACATAGCTAAATTTATTCACAAACTCGTCAGGGAAGAGCCTATTGATGTCTAGTTCGCCCATCTCGGGGTAGTTGAGCCAAAGGGAACTAGCTTGAATAAAAACATCACCACTAGCCGCTTTCATTTCCTCTAGATTACCAAACTCTACGTCAAAATCTTTTCCAATTGCTTCAGCCCTTTCTGCAGTTCTATTGTGAACAGAAACTTCTGCTCCAGCCTTTTTAAGACCATATACAAGTCCTCTAACCGCACCTCCAGCACCCATTACAACAACACGCTTACCATCAAGCGAACCGCACGCTTCCTCTAGCGCGCGATTAGAACCAACGTGATCCGTGTTATATCCATATAAAAATCCACCTTTATTATGTACGGTATTTACGGCACCAATAGCGCGCGCCTCTTCGTCCACTTCGTTTAAATAATCCATCACCGACTCTTTATGTGGCAGTGAAACTGAAAGGCCACTAATAGGGTCATGTTTTACATTTTCTATAAAGTCAGACAATCCTAATTCATCTATTTCGAATAACCGATACTCTGCATCAATTTCCATTTCTTTAAACGCAGCATTAAACATCACTGGCGAAAGCGAATGTTTAGCGGGATTAGCTAGAATTCCATACTTCTTCATGACTATTTATCCATTTTGTTTCCAACCTTTTCAATAGCTCTTAGGATCTCAATAGGCATCATCCAAACAGTTGTATTAGATTGATCAGAAGATAGATCATTAACAGCTTGTAGAGTTCTTAGGTGTAAAGCCCCTTCCGATTCAGACAAAGTTTTTGCAGCTTTTGCCAAATTATTTGAAGCGCTAACTTCTCCTTCAGCTTTAATGATAACAGCTCTTCTTTCACGTTCAGCCTCAGCCTCTTTAGCCATAGTCCTCTTAAGGTCTTGAGGAAGAACAACATCCTTTAGCTCAACAGATTCAACTTTTATTCCCCAAGGATCAGTTGCAGCATCAACAGATACCTGAATCTTCGCAGCAATATCATCACGGTTACGTAGCAATGTGTCTAAGTCAATCTCACCAACAGAATTACGCATTGTTGTTTGTGCAAGCTGACTAATAGCATAATAAAAATTCTCAACTTCAATGATAGCCTTAGAAGCATCAGAAACTTTATAGTAAATAACAGCATTAATAGTTATTGAGATGTTATCCTTAGTGATAGCCTCTTGATCTGGCACATCTACAGCCTTTACACGAATATCAACCTTCGCCATTTTTTGAAAAACAGGGATAATCAAACGCCATCCTGGTTGCACAAGACCAGTGAATTTACCAAAAGTAAACTTCACACCTCTTTCATACTGTTTTACCTCACGGATACTAATAAGTATCACCACAACTACAAAAATAATCAGACCAAATATTCCTTCCATAAGATTAGGGTTAAAATCTACATCCACAAATTAGCAAGTTTAAGCGCAAAAATCCCACAACTACCATTGATAAAACATGTAAAAAATGTTAATATATACGGATAAAAATAAATACAAACAAAGATGAATACAGCCTACGCAGTATCAGCAACGGATAGCGCAAACCAGGTAGCAAGCGGAACAGCTAGTGAATTAGCTAAGTTGATAGAACTAGTGATCACCAAAATACCGCTTTGGATAGCGGCAGTGATAGTTATAATGCTGTCTTTTGTAGCAGCAAAAATTGCTAGAAAAATTGTTGAAAACAAACTTGCTGAGAAGGGAATAGAAGAGGAGCACGAAGAGCTTCAAATTCTAGGAGGAAGGTTGGTTTATTCAGGTGTAGTTACATTAGGATTCACAATGGGTTTGAAAATAGCAGGAATTGATCTAACAACGATTCTGGCTGCTGTTGCCTTTGGTATTGGTTTTGCCCTTAGAGATTTGATAATGAATTTCTTAGCAGGAATAATGATTCTAGTTGGAAGACAGATTGGAATTGGAGATTTTATTAATGTAGGAGGAACAAAGGGTAAAGTAACTGAGATTCAATCACGCGTAACAATTCTTCAATCATTTGATGGAACAAAGGTGATAGTTCCAAATGCAGATCTATTCAAAAAGCAGGTCGAAAGCTACACAAGCAACCCATTTAGAAAGATAACCATTGCAGTGGGAGTAGACTATCGAAATAAGCTAGAGAATGTAATAAAGGTTTGTATGAGCACAACAAAACATACAAAAGGCATACTCGCAAAGCCAAAACCTGCGGTTGTTGTGGATTCATTTGGGGATAATGCAATCAACATTAAGATCAAAGCCTGGGTAGATTCAAAAAGTGGATGGGTAAAGATAAAGAGTGAATTAGTTACAAATATCAAAAACTCCTTCGATCAATACGGAATCACAATTCCTTGGCCAATCACGACATTGGCTTACGACAAGGATAGCACTATCAATGAAACTGAATTCATTGAGCCAGAAGCACCAGAAACAGCTCCTGCACCAGTTGCTCAAGTAGCGGCTCCGATTCCAGCTCCAGAAGCTGTTACAGTAGACAATCCTGTAGCTCAGCCAGCTGAAGCAGATGAGCAGCCTTTGAAGCCTCTAGGAGAAAAATAACATGCTCCAAAGGAGTACATATTAATTTTTGGTAATCTCGAAACGAGAGATTAACCTTTTTAGACAAGAAAAAACCCCACCGAGGCGGGGAAAACTTTTCGACTAAATAATTTTTGTTTTAGAACGAATTTTTGTGTTTTTTTTGTTTTAGTATGGAGACTATCTCATAAAGTTCGTACCTTACTTTGGACAGTATTTTCGGTCGTGCCAACGACTGTCTGTTTGGTGTGGCCATCTACTCATCAATAAAGATAAGGAAGCCACCAGACTCTCACTGCAAGAGTGAGCTGCAATTCGGTCCAGCTAGTCAGGAAGGGCCATCGCAGAGTACTTAAGTTTTGTTTGTGTTTTTAATGTGCTCAGAAAATCGATTCCTGTATAGCATGTTATCAACGCTATCTAAATCTGATCTTCATATAACAATACCAAACAGAGAGATTTTACGCAATTATATAGACTAGACATATTGAAAGCTGTTTTATAGTTCGGAAAGGGCAATTGTGTAGACTTCCAACAACCCTTCTGCTAAATTGGAGTTAAATCCCTGTTTACAAAAGATGACACAACTATCAGTTTTCGATGTCGCAGGCCCAGTAATGGTAGGACCTTCAAGCTCTCACACAGCTGGAGCTTGTAAAATAGGTCAATTTGCTCGTGCTCTATTCCACACAACTCCTACGAAGGCGACCTTTTATTTGCATGGTTCATTTGCGGAAGTTTACAAAGGGCATGCAACTGATAAGGCTCTTATAAGTGGGGTTATGAAGCTTAGAACTAGCGACCCTCGCATCAAGGAAGCTTTTAAAATTGCTAAAGCAAAACACATTGAATGCGTATTTAAGAAAAAAGATCTTGGAGAAAAATTTCATCCAAATACTGTTCAAATAGTTTTAGAGAATTCATCAAGAAAGCTTTCAATGATTGGCTCGTCAGTGGGAGGGGGAGTTATTGAGATACTTAGAATAAATAAATTTGATGTTCACTTACAAGGAAGAGCCGGAAAGTATCTTTCAATAATAGTTTGTCATGAAAATCATGGATCAAAAACTTTCAATAAAATATTAAACAGAATAAAAAAGTTGGGAATTCGTATCATTAATACTCAAACAACAAAGTATAAAGATAAGAATCTTACAATAATAGCGACAGATGGACGTGACAATAAAAGAATCACCATTAAAGAAGTAATGGATATAGAAAAAAGCATAGAAGGAATCGAGTTTATTCGTTCACTATCTAAACTAGAAAAACAATGAAATACGAATTCGACACAGCAGATCAGCTTTTGAAGCTTTGCAAGAAGCACAAATGCAGCATTTCTGAAATTGCCAAAAGGTATGAGGCAGAAAGATCAGGTAAGGCTATAAGTACAGTTAGATCTGGCATGAAGAGAGCAAGAGATGTCATGTATGAGGCAGTGAAAGAAGGTGTTAAATCAACTAAGAAGTCTAAATTCAATTTATCAGGAGGAGATGCTAACAAGCTTTTCCAAAGTCTAAGCAGTCTCAAACTAATGATGGGAAACAAGGTTACAGTTCGTGCAATGGCATATGCAATTGCAGTAGGTGAGACAAATGCAAACATGGGAAGGATAGTGGCATTTCCTACCGCAGGAGGAGCCGGCGTAATTCCTGGAGCTCTATTCAGTTGTGCAGAACACTTCAAAGCAGGTAAGAGGCAGCTTCTAAGAGGGATGTTTACATCTTCAGCGATTGGAATAATTATTGCCGAAGGAGCAACTTTATCGGCAGCTAAGGGGGGGTGCCAAGCAGAAGTAGGCGCAGCTACAGCAATGGCAGCAGCCGGACTTACAGAGATGCGAGGAGGTACTCCAGAGCAATGTTTTCACTCAGCAGCAATCGCACTCAAGAGCTACCTTGGTTTAGCCTGCGATCCACTTGGAGGATTAGTCGAAGTACCATGCATAAAAAGAAACGCTCTCGGAGCAGTCGCAGCAATTAGTGCATCAGATATGGTGATAGCAGGAATAGAAAGCAAGGTCCCATTTGATGAAGTAGTAAAGGCAATGAATGATATAGCAGAATCAATGTCAGAGAGAATACGTGAAACAGCACTTGGTGGACTTGCAATAACCAAGACCGGTAATAAAGTGAAAAAGAAACTCGGACTAAAAATAACCAAGGAACTATAATGTTTAAAATAGCAGTAATAGCATCAACAAACGGCACAGACCTCCAGGCTATCATCGATGAGATGAAGGCAGATAAGATGCCTGGAATAGAACTAAGCATTGTAATAAGCAATAAAGAACACTGCAACGCCCTTAAAAGAGCAGAGGAGCAGGGCTACAAAACTCAATTCATAGACCCAAAAGACAAAACTCGTGAAGAATTCGATATGGAAATGGCGGAGGTGCTTGAGAAAGAAGAAGTAGACCTAATAGTTCTGGTTGGTTACATGCGAATACTTTCTGAAGCTTTCGTAACAAAATTTAAAAGCAAAATTATCAACGTTCACCCAGCACTCATCCCAAAGTTTTGTGGGAAGAATTTTTTCGGAGCATCCGTTCACGAGGCTGTCCTTGAAGCTGGTGAAACAGAAACTGGAATGACGATTCACTACATCGATGAAGGCGTAGATGAAGGAGAAATAATCCTTCAAAAGTCCTGCCCAGTAGAGCCAGGCGACACCCCAGACACACTCAAAGAAAAGGTCCAGGCCCTTGAAAAGAAATGGTATCCAGAAGTAATACGACAGCTCGCCAACAAATAGTGTTGTCAAACTTCACAAAAAGGCTAGTATGTGGTCTTAACTATTTTTGATGCAAATAGAAACCACTCAAAAAGAAGAACAATTGCTTGAAAGGCTTAGAAAGGCAGAAAAAAATGTACATCAAGCAGTTTCAGATATTATTAAATCTACTCAGGTAGGTCTCGCAAGAGTACGTACAAAAAAGGGCATTCAAAGAATATTAGAAAGATCGTCAACTGCTATGAAAGAAGTCTTTCAAGATTGTTCCTACGACATTGCAACAATATATCTATACAAAGTAGACGAGATCATTCTTAGAATGACTCGGTTAAGATTACATCAATTGGGCCTACTTAACGCCGCCTCCACTTAAAGTGGTATTTGATTGCACTCGACAAGTGCCACCACGAAGTTTTTTTGAATAACAGACTAAAGATAGAACCTTCACTTAAACGCTTGTGATAGTGAAGAGCTTTTACTCTAGGGTAGTAAACAACTTTATAACCAGAAGTCTGAACCTTTCTACACAGATCAAAATCCTCCATAAACAAAAAGTATCTCTCATCAAAACCCCTGATCTGATCCCATACATTCTTTGGCATCATCATGAATGCTCCTGTAACAAGGTCTACCTCCTGTGTGCTCTCATGGTTAAAGTCCTCCATTAAATAGTTCTCATAGCGCTTCTTAAATGGCCAGATTCTCTTTAAAAAAGACCTCTTAACAAACAGGTCGAACAAATTAAAATGTCTTCGACAAGATCTCTGAACCTCTCCATTATGGTAAATCAACTTTGGAGCAACCATCCCCACCTCTTCATTATCCTCAAGGTAATCAACAAGCCTCTGCAGAGTATCTTCATTAACAGTAATATCTGCATTCAAAACAAGAATATACTTTCCTACAGCCTCTTTAGCTGCAAAGTTATTTCCAGAACCATATCCAATATTTTTACCCGGCTCAGTTAGCTTTATATCTCCATCCTTTTCAGCTTTCCTTAGATATTCAAGGCTTTCATCGTGAGAACTGTTATCACAAAAAATAATCTCAAATTCAAAATCAGTTTTACTCTTTTTAAGAGCTTCCACACACATTCTCGGAAAATACTTTTGATTGTAATTAACAATCGTTATCGAAAGCTTTGGCTTCATTTAAGTTTGTTTTTAAATTTACTTCTATCAGAATCAATCTCTATTTTATTTTCAGAAATTTTAAGTTCAAAAGACCCTCTTACAAAACTCTTTTCAGGGATGTTCTCAGCAACCACAATTCCAGCACCTATAAAGCTATCTGCTCCAATCTTTATCCCAGGCATAAAGCTAGTATTCACTCCAGCTCGTACATTATCTCCAGTAACCAATCCGAATTTATTAACTCCACTATCAACTTTTTGACCATCTAATTCTACGCAAATATTCTTTTCATCTAATCTCAAATTACCAGTAACTGTTCCAGCACCAAACGATACATTATTCCCAATCACACTATCTCCAATATAGTTAGAATGAGTCCATACGTCGTGTCCTAAGAAGCTTCGCGCAACCTCAGTAGAATATCCAATTACACAATTCGCACCCAAGTGACTATCACGAACCAATGCGTTATTTGCGACAATAGAGCCCTTCCCAATGTAAGCAGGTCCATTAATTACAGCATTATCAAAGATCTTTGCTCCGCTTTCTATTACAACATGTCCCTTAATAGTTGCACTTTCTGCAACCTCTGCATCCGGTGAAATACTTTTTCCAACTTTATCGAAGAAATATCTAAATACTTCATGAACATGCCATGGGAATTTAATTGGTTGCCAAAAACCATCGTATTCAACGGCCTCCATCTTTACACCATCTTTAATCAGCTTATCCAAGGTCACTTCATATAGATCATCACTTTCACTCTCAGCCTTTTCAAGATACTCAATCAGTTTTGAGGCATGCTTATGATAATGAACAACCAGATTAACAAGATCGCTAGGTTCACTTCCAGGTTCAGGCTTCTCCACAATTCCAGAGATTAAACCATTACCATCAACTTCCAAGTATCCTCCAGGAAAATATTCATCAACTTTTTTTCCAAGAATATAGCTATCAGAGTCTCC